>CAJAXU010000367.1 GCA_903948045.1 uncultured beta proteobacterium
CTGGTGGCGTGCCGGCTGGCTTTGCGCGCCTTGACTGAGCCAGCGATCTGGATCGCGCCCGAGAACAGCAGCAGCTTCTCGGTCAGCGTGGTTTTGCCGGCATCCGGGTGCGAGATGATGGCAAAGGTGCGGCGGCGGCGGGTTTCGGAGGCAAAAGACAAAGCAGCGATCCGGTAGGCAAAGGAGCGATTTTAGTCGTCGCCTTAGCCGCTTAGCCCTGTGCTTAGCCCTGCTGAATCCTCATGGCTTCGAGTTGCGGCAGGTCCAGCAGGCGCACGCGGGCGTACGACAGTTCGATGCAGCCCAGCGCCTGCAGGGTTTTCAGCTCGTTGTTCAGGCTCTGGCGCGAGATGCCCAAGGTGTCGGCCAGGCTGGCCTGTGAGATCTTCAGGTCGATCGGACCGTCGTGGCTGCTGGGAGTCTGGCCATACAGGCTGGCCATGTTGAGCAGCACTTTGACCAGTTGGCCCCCGATGGGCAGCAGGTTCCGGTCAGCCAGCAGCTCTTGCAAGCGGCGCGAGCGCTGGCAAATCACGCGCAGCAAGTCGATGGCCAGGCCCGCGTTGTTCTGCATGGCTGCAAAAAGTGCATCGCCCGGCAACAGCACCACCTCGCTGTGCCCTAGCGAATTGGCGTCGTGAATGGCACTGGCTTGCTCGATCACCGGGATCAATCCGAACACCTGCCCAGTCTGCAATTGCCCGAAGACGTGCCGCCGACCGGTACGGCCTGTGATGCTCAGCGACAGGCACCCCTTTTTGACAATATGCAGGTGTGACAGTGTTCTGCCACGCCTGGCGATCGCCTCCTTGTCCTGAAAGCTCGCCATCCTGCTGGCTTGGGCCAGCGGGGTGAGGACGTCATCGGGTAATCTGGCCAGCCAGGGCACGAGCCGCAGTGTGCTTTGGATGGCCAGAGAATCATCGTTCATGGTGTTCCACTGCGAGGTGTGTCGGCGCTTGCAAAGCCTCAGTCGTAGACGGCCTGCAATAACTTGAGCAACTGGGTCCGCTGCTTAAGGTCGAGTTTTGCACACATCCGGGTTTCGAGTTCAGTGGCCGTGCGTTCGGCCCCGTGCATGAGTTCAAGCCCCGCAGGGGTCGGGTGCAGGCCCGTGGCCCGCTTGTCACTGGGGTGGGCCTGGCGCTCGATCAAGCCCCGCTTTTCCAGCGTCTGCACCATGCCGACCAAGTTGGGTGGCTGGATGTTCAATTCAGAACAGAGCTGGCGCGAGGTGACGCCGGGGTTGTCCTTGATGACCGACATGACCGAAAAGTCCACCGGTCGGAACCCATGCACCGCCATCTCGCGCACAAAGCTGTCAATGATGACCAAGGCAGCCCGGCGTGCGTTGTAGCCCACCAGCGTGCGCAGAAAGCGGGTGTCCACCGCCTCTGGGCTCACCGCGTCAACCGCCTTGGTTCGCGGTGCCATGGCATTGGGTGCGAATGATGCCGATGCGCATGTCGAATTCCGGCAAGACCCAGTCACGCAGCGCCTGCGCCGGGACCCGCCAGCGCGCATGGCTGTCGGTGTCCTCACCCGGGGGCAAGGCGCGATCGATCTGCAGCCACGCCCAATCCAGCAGCAGCAGGGCCGTGGCACGCAGGTAGTCGTCGGCTACCGCATAGGCCAGGCTGGCGTGGCTGGTGTGGCTGGTGTGGGCTTGCGCCAGCGTCGCCGTCAGCGCGCGCAAGCTGTCGACGCGCAGCAAAAATCTGGCACTCGGGCTGCCATCGGCAGCGCCCGACAGGGCGCTGTCGGCCGCAAGCCGGTCCAACAGCGCGTTCATGCTCTTGCCACCGTCCGCCAGGACCTTGCGCACTAGCAGGTCGATGGCCTGAATCTCGTTGGTGCCCTCGTAAATCATGGCCACTCGGGCATCGCGCACAATTTGCTCAATGCCCCATTCGCGCACATAGCCGTGCCCGCCAAACACCTGCAGGCAGTCGCTGGCGCCCTGAAAGGCCTGGGCGGTGCAGGCCGCCTTGAGCACCGGGGTGAGCAGGCTGCACCAGTTCTGCGCCTGGGCCTGACGCAGCGGGTCTGGGTGATGGCGCGCCATATCGAGCTCAATGGCGGTCTGGTAAGCCAGCACGCGCCCCCCGTCAACCCAGGCCCGCTGCGTGTCCAGAATGCGGCGCATGGCCGGGTGGCCTGAGATCAGGTCGGCCGGCTCACGGCTGTCGCGCGGGCCGGGCACGCGCATCTGGCGGCGCTCACGGGCATAGGCGTCGGCTTTTTGCCAGGCGGCGTCCAGCAGGCCCACGCCTTGCAGGGCCACATGCAGTCTGGCGGCGTTCATCATCACGAACATGCAGTTCAGGCCGCGCCCGGCTTCACCGATCAGCCAGCCGGCGGCGGCGTCAAAGCGCAGCACGCAGGTGGGGCTGCCATGTAAGCCCATTTTTTCTTCAATCCGGTCGCAATGCACCGCGCTGCGCCGGCCGTCCGGGTAAAACTTGGGTACCAGGAACAGCGACAGTCCCTTGGGGCCAGGCGGTGCGTCGGGCAGGCGCGCCAGCACCAGGTGCACGATGTTGTCGCTCATGTCCTGGTCGCCGCCCGAGATGAAAATCTTGGTGCCGCTCAGGGCGTAATGGCCGTCGGGCAAGGGCATGGCCCGGGTGCGGACCAGGCCCAAGTCGCTGCCGGCGTGGGGCTCGGTCAGGCGCATGGTTGCCAGCCATTCGCCGGTGGCCAGTTTGGGCAGGTAGTCGGCTTGCAGCGCGGCGCTGCCGTGGTGCTTCAAGCATTCATAGGCGCCGTGCAGCAGGCCGGGCGCCATGGTCCAGCCGTGGTTGGCGCCGCTGAGCATCTCGTAAAGCAGGCTCTCCAGCAGAGTGGGCAGGCCTTGGCCGCCGTCCTCGGGGGCGCTGGTGAGGGCCGGCCAGCCGGCTTGCCAGAAGGCCTGGTAGGCCGTCCGAAAGCCGGGTGGGGTGACGACCTGGCCGCCGCTGATGCGGCAGCCCGTCTCGTCGCCCTCGCGGTTGAGCGGGGCGACCACCTCGGCCACGAATTTGCCCGCTTCTTGCAGCACCTGGTCCATCAGGTCGCGATCCACCTCAGCAAACGCAGCCAGCCCCTGCAACTGAGCCGGTGCCGCCAGCACCTGCTCCAGCAGAAACCGCATCTCGGCGGTGCAGGGCTGGTAATGCATGGCGGATCAGGATTCGGCGGTGAAGCCGATGGTCTTGATCAGCGGGCCCCAGCGGTCAAACTCGGCCTTTTGGCTGCGCGCCATATCGTCCGCGCTGCCGCCATAGGGAATCAGGCCGACCACGGTCAGGGCGTCAATCACAGCCCGGTCCTTGATGGCGGCATTGATGGCGGCATTGGCCGCGGCCACCACGTTGGCGGGTGTTTTGGCGGGGGCATGGAAGCCAAACCATTCTTCCACCGTCAACTCGGGGAAGCCCTGCTCGGCGAAGGTGGCCACTTCCGGCACGAAAGGCGAGCGGGTTTTGCCCGAGGTGGCGATGATGCGCAGCTTGCCGGCCTTGTGGTTGGCCACGAAGTCACCGTGCGGGGTCACCATGCTGGCGATCTGGCCGCCCACCACGTCGGTCACGCCGGGCACTGAGCCGCGGTACGGCACGTGCTTGAGGTCGATGTTGTTGTTGATTCCCAGCAGCGCGCCGATGAAGTGCGGTGTGGAGCCGGCAGCCGGCGAGCCGTAGCTGGCGTCTTTCGGGTTGGCTTTGGCCCAGGCCAGGTAGTCCTTTACGGTTTTGACCGTGGCGGGCACTAGCGGCCCGACGGCCAGACCGTGGTGAATCATGGAGGCGGTGCCCACCGTGACAAAGTCTTTGAACGGGTCGTAGCTCAGCTTGCTGTAGATGTGCGGGTACAGCGACACCGTCGAGAACGGACCCATGGCCAGCGCAGAGCCGTCGGCGGGGGCCATCTTCAGGGCCTCCAGCGCGATGCGGCCGCCGGCGCCGGCCTTGGTCTCCACCACGCCGTTGTTCTTGGCATAGCTGGTGCCGCCAAACTTGTCACCGACGCGGCGCGCGCAGATGTCACCGGCGCTGCCTGCGGGGAAGCCGTAAAAAATCTTGACCTGCTCCACGGCCTGTGCGAACACGGGCGAGGTGCCCAGTGCCCCCAGCAGGGCGCTGCCGACTGAGGCCTGGATGAATTGACGACGGGTGCTCATGGTGTGTCTCCTAGGGATGGTGGTGGATGAAAAAAATCAGAGGCACAGGGCCTTGATGTCGGGGGGAACGGCAATGGCCTGGATGCGGTCCGGGTCACCCGGCACGCGTTGGCAGAAGGCGCGGGTCTCGGTGCCTTCGCAGATGAGCACATCGCCGCGTTTGACGATGTGCCGATGGATGAACACCTTGCTGCGCCACTCCTCGACATTGGTGTGAATCTGCAGCGTTTCGCCGTAGGTTGCCGGCCGGCTGAACTTGGTGTGGATCTCCAGCAAGGGCGTGCCAATGATGCCGGTGGTCTTGACCAGCTCCCGCCAGGGCAGTACGCCGCACTGGACAAAGAAGTTCAGCGACGAGGCGTCCATCCAGCGGGAGAAGTTAGGAAAAAACACTATGCCGGCCGGGTCGCAATCACCAAACACGACCTGCACGTCGTAGACAACAGTTTTAGACATGGTGGGTGCGTTCAGGTGGCCAGCGGGTTTTCAATCAGCAGGGCAATGCCCTGGCCACCGCCCACGCAGGCGCTGGAGATGCCGTAGCGCAGGCCGCTGCGGCGCAACTCGCGCGCCAGGGTGACGGTCAGCCGCACCCCGGTCGCGGCCAGCGGGTGGCCCAGCGCGATGGCGCCGCCGTTGACATTGAGCCGGGCCAAATCCAGCCCGAGTTCGCGGCCGACCGCCAGAGTCTGGGCGCCTTGTGCTTCGTTGATCTCGAAACGGCCGATCTGGTCCAGCGTCAGGCCGGTGCGCGCCAGCAGCAGCCGGATCGCTGGCGCCGGGCCAATGCCCATGATCTCTGGCGGCACGCCCACCACGGCGGCGGCCACCACTCGCGCCAGCGGGCTCAGGCCCTGCGCCTTGGCATAGCCGCCTGAGGTGACGACACAGGCCGCGGCGCCGTCCACCAGCGCCGAGCTGTTGCCACCGGTTTGCACCCCGCCGGCATAGACCGGCCTGAGCTTGGCCAGCACCTCGGGCGGTGACAGGCGCGGGTGGCTGTCTTGCGTGACCTCGGTCAGCTTGCCTTGCAGCTTGATGCCACGCGTGGCGTAGCCCGCCAGCTCAAATTGCTCGCTCACCACCGGCACGATCTCGCCAGCCAAAAAACCTGACTGCTGCGCTGCAACGGCTTTGGCGAAGGACTCGGAGGCAAAGGCATCCACCTCCTCGCGTCCGATGCCGTATTTCACCGCCAGGTTCTCGGCGGTCTGGATCATGTTGACGCCGGGCGCCGAGTCTTTCAGGGCTTCCCACATGTAGTCCTTGAAGCCGACGGGTGCCCCGAGCTTGAAGCCGGTGCGGTGGTCGAAGGCGGCAATCGGGTTGCGGGTCATGCTTTCGGTGCCCACCACCAGCGCCGCTTCGGCCGCGCCCGACTGGATTTGTTCGCCGGCCTGGCGGAACAGCTCAAAGCCGGTGCCGCAGATGCGTTGGGCCATCAGGGCTGGCACCTCAACCGGCACGCCGGAATACAGGCCGATGTGGCGCGGTAAGACAAACTGGTCAAAGTCACCGGGCGCCATGTTGCCGGTGATCACGGTGCCAATGTGTTCGGCCGGCACGCCGGCGCGCACCAGCGCCGCCCGGGCTGCCTTGATGCCCAGGTCGGTGGGCGAGATGTGGCCGAGCGCGCCGCAGTAGTCGACCATCGGGGTGCGCACGCCTTCGTGCATCCACACGTCAGCGAACGAATTGAAAAAACCTTTGTGTGTCATGACTGTTGCGTTCAGGGTGTGGGTGTGAGGCATCACACCGAGGGTTGGATGATGGTGTGCAGGCGGCCGTCATGCAGGGCGGCCACGGTGTCGGCGCGGTGCGCCAGCACGGCCCGTTGGTTGATCGAGCCCTTGTCGGTGATCTCGCCACGGTCGATGGTGGGCGCCTCCGACAGCAGGCACAGCCGCGCAATGCGGTTGGCACTGCCGGTGGCACTTTGCGCCAAGGCATTAACCACGGTCTGGAAGTGTGCAATCACAGGCGCGCTGGCCAGCACGTCGGCCAGTGACGCCTCGGCACCCAGGCCGCTGAGTGCCCGCACCGCCGGCGTCGGGAACACCATGGCGCCAACTTCTTTCAAGTTGATGCCGGTCAGCACCGCGTCTTGCACGTAGGGCGCGCCGGCCGCGATGATCTTGCTGCGCAGCGGGCCCACGCTGACAAAGGTGCCGGTGGCGAGCTTGAAGTCTTCGGCAATCCGGCCATCGAACTTCAGGCCCAGGTGCACGTCGGTCTCGTCGATCCACTTGACCGCGTCACCGGTGCAAAAAAAGCCTTCTTCATCCAACGAGGCGGCGGTGTCTTGCGGGTTGCGCCAGTAGCCGGGCGTGATGTTGGGGCCGCGGTACCGGACCTCGGTTTTGCCGTCTGTGTCGACCAGTTTTAACTCCAGCCCCGGCGCTGGCACACCCAGGTCGCCGGCCCGCACGTGCGGGTTGGTGATGAAAATGCCAAAGGGGCCGGATTCGGTCATGCCCAGGCCGGTGCCCATGACGATGCGTTGGCCGATTTCGCGCTCTTGGGACTGGTACAGGCTGTCCCAGATGGGCTGTGCCAGCGCCGCGCCGGCGTAGAAAAACATGTTGACCCGTGACAGCAGGGTTTTGCGTAGCACATCGTCGGTCTGCATGGCCAGCGCAATGGCTTCAAAGCCGGTCGGCACATTGAAATAGACGGTGGGGGCAATCTCCCGCAGGTTGCGCAGCGTCTCGTGCACCAGCGCCGGAGTGGGCTTGCCGTCGTCGATGTACAGCGTGCCGCCGTGGTACAGCACCATGCCCACATTGTGGTTGCCGCCAAAGGTGTGGTTCCAGGGCAGCCAGTCGACCAGCACCAGCGGCTGCTCGGCC
>CAJAXU010000368.1 GCA_903948045.1 uncultured beta proteobacterium
AAATCTCAACTTCAAATCGCTGTGCTACGCAATGACGTAGTTAACGGACCGCTTACCGATATTCACAATGGGGACAGCAGGCTTGGTAGAGATCTTAGAACCTTGATCGGACTTTTTCAGAAAAAATTCATTGGCGATTTATGGCGATTATCATCGGGGTCCCCTCATCAGGCTCATATTCACTGATTCAATGGCGTTAGTCGTCTATATCACTTTGCGGATGTCTGCAGGATAGTCGATGAACGGCATCAGGTTTGCTTTCTCCGGCTCGATCTTCTCTCACGTCTACAAGATATTACCTAGGTAATATTCTTAGGACGACTTCTCGCTGATGCACATGTTGGTACCAGGGTTCGCGGCCTCTTCACCAAGCATCTCATTCAGACGCTTGGCGAATTGCAGTGGGTCAACTCCCTTGGCTAAGTGAATTTGAACAAATCCCTTTGGCTTGATCTGTATCGTTAGGAGAGGGCGGCTGGTGGGGTCAGTGATCGAAAACAAGCTGTCGGTATTGGTGGCTGATTCTCCAGCCTTCTTTTTAGCCCTTTGAAGAAGCTGAGCTACCAACGTCTCAGGCGACCAACTATCTGCTCCGACAAGAGCAGTCGCTTTAGCAACAAATTCTTCCAGTTCAGGGTTTGCTTGTAGTGCTGGCAAAACCTTCTCAACCACCTTGTGTGAGTACGCTCTAGGGAACTTTTCAAGTTGCTCAATTACTGAAGGTGGGAGCTTGAAGAAACTCAGGCGTTTGCTGACCATACCCTGCGTTATGCCTTGTACTTCACCGATTCGTTTCTGCGATATGTTCAGATCGTCAATCAGCTTTTTGTAGGCCTTGGCCCTCTCGTAATCACCAACTGTTTCTGAGCCCTCGTTATCGGCCATCAGTTCGAGAGCTGCTGCAGTGTTGTCAACAATGACGACGTTTGCCTGGAGATGTGCAATTCCTGTAAGGGCTGCAGCTCGCTTGCGACGATGCCCCGCGATCAATTCAAACTTGCCACCTTCCAGCGGTCGTACCCGGATCGGTGACGTTTGGCCGGTTGTTTTTAGCGACTCTCCTAGAGCAAGCAATTCTTTCTCGGGATAGACAAGTCGATACTGGTACGGACTATCGACCAGCATTGAAATGTCAATGTCTATCAAGCCGCCGACATCTTTCTCATCTATGGGTCCAGCTCTAAACTCTTCAGACACACTATTAAATCCCGTGTCGTTGAGCTTTTTCAAGTGATCAGCATTTATGGGGGAGAACGGTCTTGCATCCGGCCGTCTGCCTACAAGGCCGCTAACTTTTGGCGGTAATCTGGCTGCACTCATGCCGTCTCCTTATTGTCATTTTGGGGCAGGGTGATTCCATAAAGCCGTATTAGGCTCTTTGTCAGATCAATGATTGCTCTGGAGCCAACACTCTTTGGCTCTCGCTCCAGAATTGGTCCGGAATCCAAAGATGCGTACAAACTCAGTTCGCGTATAAAGTCTGCCGCATCAGGGATGTCTTTACGAGAGCTTCCATGAGCTTGCTGATGTGAGTGGCAGGAGTAACGCTCCAGTCAATGCCAAATGGGGCCGCACTTTCGCGCATGCAAGTGTGTTGAACCCGCTATTCAGCCTCTCGGACAACTGCCCGACACTGACGATTCGGAACCTCTAAGTGCTAACCGAAGAGCTTCATATGGACTGGGAAACACCTCGTCCTCAAGCTCTGCCAGCAACTGCTCGGTGTCTGCCTGGCTTGACGTTCCATTGGCACGCGACAAAATTTCACGTTCGACGTAATACTGAAACCGTTCCATCCAGTGGTCAATTCTTTCCCACGACATTTCGTACTTCTCCTCGCCAGTGATGTGCTTTAGTTTGGGCAAGATCAGTCGGCTCAGCAGGTGTATGGTGTTGGTCCGACGCGGATACGCATCGAGCGTCGTTGTTCTGCAAAGAGCCACCTGCTTCAGGTCATTGGAAATCAACTGAAGCACGTCGTCGGCCAAGTTGCAGGGCAGCGCTGATTCGGGCGTCGCGTCGGTGGTGAGATTGGTCAAATCATCGAAGTCGGTGTAAGCCATTGTCATGTCCCCTAAAAAAGCTAAGTGGATCTGTGCCGTTATTGAGTTCGCGTAGTCAACACGTGCTCGCTTAGTTCGGCCAGCAGATTTGTCGTGTCTTGCGGGCAAGGCTGTTTGTTCACTCGAGACACGATTTCTCGCTGGACGTAGTGATTAAGCCTGCCCAGCCAATGGTGCATCTGGCTCAACGTGAAACTGGCTTCGCTTTTACCGGTCAGTTTCTCACTTTGCAAAAAAAAGAGTTCGCTAAGCAGATATAAGATGCGTTCAAAGGCGGCCGGGTATCCCTCATCAGCCTCACCTTTACCCTGAAGTAATCGCAGATCGTTGGCAAGCGAGGCAAGCGACTCGTCGGTCAGGTCGCAGGGCAGATACATCCGGGCAAAACCATTCCGGGCAAGTTCTGCCAAGCGATCTCTGTCATCATAAAGTTTATTCATGAGCAAAATGCTACTTAAAGTCTGTAGACGCAAAAGCATCATAGCAAGAAGCTACCTGCATGAGTACGCAGGTAAGAAAGAATGTTTCTGCTCGAAATCGTCTGGCATCGAACATGCGCAGTCTGAGGGCGGGACTCGGCATGTCCCAGGAAGCGCTGGCTGACCTAGGTGGCCTTCACCGAACCTACGTTGGTTCGGTGGAGAGATCCGAAAGGAACGTGTCGTTGGACAACATCGAGAAGTTGGCGCAGGCACTGAAGGTGGATATCACCGACTTACTCGCTGACAACTCGGGGGGATTCCAGGGTCGTCCTATTCAGGATCGGGGTACTTGATTGCCGCAATTCGGGAAGCGCTGCACAGTACGTACGACAGGGTTTAGCTTGCTAGCAAGGTCTCCCATGGGCGCAGCCGATGTATGCCGCAGGCCGTAGCGGATGTTTGGTTTCTGACTTGGGCGTTTTGCCGACCGCCAGTGCCCGCCCATAGGGGCAGCCCATGAAGTGCTGCAGGCCGTAACGATTTGGATTTCTTTGCGTCCTCCGGATCTACCGGGTTGTGTGCACCGCACGAGTGATTTACGCTCAACGGCTGGGCGCATCCGAATTTGTGACATAACCCCCTCTTTTGGCAACTAATGACGCAGTAATATCACACTATCGCTAAATATTGTTCTTTAAATAAAGCAGGGATTCGATTGCCTTCACTCTTATCGAAGAACAATTAGTCAGTCATACAGGTGCAATCGGACCTAAATTATTTGTCATACTTCACTTTCGCCTGGGCTGCCGCATTGACCGTGGGCTGGCTGTGGCGGCGCTCTGGCCGCTTGTGCCTGTGGTTGCCGGCGCCCCACGCGGCCCTGCTGGGGGGCGTGCTGCTGGCAGCGGGCTACGCCCTGTTTAGCGGCTGGGGCGTGCCGGCGCAGCGCACCGTGCTGATGCTGGCCACGGTGGGTGGCTTGCGGCTCTCTGGCAAACGCTGGCCCTGGCCCGTGGTCTGGGCCCTGGCCTGTGCCGTGGTGGTGGCCGCCGATCCCTGGGCGCTGCTGCAAGCGGGTTTTTGGCTCAGCTTTGTCGCTGTTGGCGTGCTGTTTGCGTCAGGTGACAACCGGGCTGAGCCATCAGCTCCCTCGGGGGGGCGCGCCGGCCAGGCAGTGGCAAGCCTCACCGCAATATGGAATGAACAGTGGGTCATCACCTTGGCGCTCACGCCGCTGACCTTGTTGCTGTTTGGCCAGGTGTCCTTGGTGGGCCTACTGGCCAACGCGCTGGCGATTCCCTGGGTCACGCTGGTGATCACGCCGCTGGCCATGGCCGGGGTGGTGGCCGGGCCACTGTGGTCGGTCGCCGCCGGGGCGGTCGCGCTGCTGGGTCAGACGCTCCAGTGGCTGTCGGAGTTGCCTTTTGCGGTGTTGTCGCTGCCGCAGGCGCCGCTTTGGGCCGGCTTGGTGGGCCTGCTGGGTGGCGTGCTGCTGGTGACCCCCGGGCCCAGGTCTCTGCGCGCGCTGGGTTTGCCGCTGCTGCTGCCAGTGCTGCTGTGGCAGGCGCCAAAGTTGCCCGCTGGCGAGTTCTCGGTGCTGGCGCCGGATATTGGGCAGGGCAACGCCGTGTTGGTGCGGACGCGAAACCACGCCCTGATCTACGACGCCGGGCCGCGCTTCAGCAGCGAGAGCGATGCCGGGCACCGGGTGCTGGTGCCGCTTTTGCGCGCCTTGGGCACCACGCTCGACCGCGTGGTGCTGAGCCACCGCGACACCGACCATGTGGGCGGCGCTGCCGCGGTGTTGGCGATGCAGGGTCAGGCCAGCCTGCTTAGCTCTCTGGAGCCACAGCATGAATTGCAGGTGCAGCGGCCAGGCGTGCGCTGTGAGGCCGGCCAGCGCTGGCGCTGGGACGGCGTAGATTTTGAGGTGCTGCATCCCTTGGCGGATGACTACGTCCAACCAGCCAAACCGAATGCCCTCAGCTGCAGCCTGCGCATCAGCAACGGCAGCCAAGCGGCCCTTTTGGTGGGCGATATCGAACAAGCCCAGGAAGCCAGACTGGTGGCCAGTGGTGTCCGGCTCGACGCGACCCTGTTGCTGGTGCCCCACCATGGCAGCAAAACCTCCAGCAGCGCCGCTTTTCTGGATGCCGTGCAACCACGCATCGCCATGGTGCAGGCCGGCTACCGCAACCGCTTTGGCCACCCGGCAGCCCCTGTCTTGGCGCGTTATGTGGCGCGACAGATTGTGCTGGTCGATTCACCACATTGTGGTGCATCGACCTGGGTGTCCAATCAGCCGAAAATGGTGCAGTGCCAACGTCGGGTCGCCGCCCGCTACTGGCACCATCGCCCACCCTGACGTCTTGTCTGAAACGGGTTGGCGCAAAGCTTGCTAAGCTAGGGCCAGGAGAAAAGGTGCATATGCTGAAATTTGACGAGATGTACACGCGTCTGCCCTACGAGTTTTTTACCCACGGGGCGCAGATCCGGGACCACTACAAGATCTACGACGAGTGGCTGGCGCGCCAGCCCGGCGACATGATGGCCAAGCGGCGTGAAGAGGCGGAAATGATCTTCCGCCGCGTCGGCATCACCTTTGCCGTCTACGGCGAGAAAGACGAGGAGGGCGCCGGCACTGAGCGCCTGATCCCGTTTGACCTGATTCCACGCATCATCCCGGCGCACGAGTGGGCCACCATGGAGCGCGGCCTGGTGCAGCGGGTGACCGCCCTGAACCGCTTCATTCATGACGTTTACCACGGCCAAGATATTTTGCGCGCGGGCGTGGTGCCGCGTGAGCAGGTGGAGAACAACGCCCAGTTCCGCCCCGAGATGGTCGGGGTGGATGTGCCGCACCAGATCTACTCGCACATCTCGGGCATCGACATCGTGCGCGCACCCAATGCGGCCGGCGAAGGCGAGTACTACGTGCTCGAAGACAACCTGCGCGTGCCCAGTGGCGTGAGCTATATGCTCGAAGACCGCAAGATGATGATGCGCTTGTTCCCCGAGCTGTTCAATGCGCACCGGGTGGCGCCGGTGGCCCATTACCCCGACCTGTTGCTGGAGACCCTGCGCGCCAGCAGCCCGGCCACCACCGCCGAGCCCACGGTGGTGGTGCTGACGCCCGGCATGTACAACAGCGCCTACTTTGAGCACGCCTTTCTGGCACAGCAGATGGGGGTGGAGCTGGTGGAGGGGCA
>CAJAXU010000369.1 GCA_903948045.1 uncultured beta proteobacterium
TTGGCGTGGCCCTGGGTGGGGTGGCGACCTGGGCCACTGAGCGTTTTGCCGGCTGGCAGGTCAGCATGACGCCGGCCTCCATTCTGCTGGCGGTGGGTTTCTCGGTGTTTGTCGGTGTGTTCTTCGGCTTCTACCCGGCCCGCCGCGCCTCCCGCCTGTTGCCCATACAGGCGCTGCGCTACGAGTAAAGCCTGCCGGGGATAATCTCGGCTCGGCCAAATCAATCAGGAACCCCATTTGGACTTTGCATTGCTGATCAAAGCCGCCATCATGGGCGTGGTGGAGGGGTTGACCGAGTTTCTGCCGATTTCATCCACCGGGCACCTGATTTTGGCCGGTGCGCTGCTGGGCTTTGACGATGAGAAGGCCAAGGTGTTCGACATCGCCATCCAGACCGGCGCCATTTTTGCGGTCATCATGGTCTATTGGAACAAGCTGCGCGCGACCGTGACCGGCCTGGGCCGCGAGCCGAAAGCACAGCGCCTGGCGCTCAATGTGCTGATTGCCTTTGTGCCGGCGGTGCTGCTGGGCCTGCTGTTTGGCAAGGCCATCAAGGCCCATTTGTTCACGCCCACCGTGGTCGCCAGCACCTTCATCATCGGCGGCCTGATCATCCTGTGGGCCGAACGGCGCCAGGCGCGCAACCCGGCAGTGGCGCGCATCCATGATGCCGATGACATGACGCCGCTGGATGCGCTCAAGGTCGGGCTGGCGCAGTGCCTGGCCATGGTGCCCGGCACCAGCCGCAGCGGCGCCACCATCATCGGCGGCATGTTGCTCGGCCTGTCGCGCAAGGCGGCCACCGATTTTTCTTTTTACCTAGCCATCCCGACACTGATCGGCGCCGGCGCCTACAGCCTGTACAAGGAGCGCGCGCTGCTGTCGCTGGCTGATCTGCCGGTGTTCACCGTGGGGCTGGTGTTCTCGTTCCTCAGCGCCTGGCTGTGCGTGCGCTGGCTGCTGCGCTTCATTGCCACCCACAGCTTCACCGGCTTTGCCTGGTACCGCATCGTGTTCGGGTTGGTGGTGCTGGGCACCGCCTGGAGCGGGCTGGTGACCTGGGCCGCTTAAGCCGCGCCGCCCAGCCCCAGTAAAGCCGCCTCAACCGCCGCGGCAGTCGCTGCCGGCTTCTCCATCGGGAACAGGTGGCTGCCGTCCAGCATCATGATGCGCCCGCGCACCACCTGCTCGGTCATGGTCATGCCCACTTGCCGCATTTCGGCCGATTGCACCCCGCCGATAAAGGCCGCCGGGCACTTGAGCGGGTGGCGCTTGAGCAGGCGGTCCAGGTTGTCGGGCAGGGTGTTGTAGATGGCGGTTTCTACGTCGCGGTCAAAGCTCAGCACCCGCTTCTTGTCGTTGCCCTCGCCCTCGTCGTGGGTGCCGTGGGCGATGTAGTCTTGCAGCACCTGCGGCTCCCAGCGGGCAAACATTTTCTTGTGCTGGAAATGCGCCAGCGCCTCGGCCTCGCTGGCCCAGCTGTTGCGCCGGCGCCGGCTCACGGCACCGGGTGACACCGAGCCCACCAGTTGCGTGCTCTTGAGCGCACCCAGCGTGGTCGCACGCCAGCCCCCCAGCAGCGGCGAATCGAGCAGCAGCACGCCGCGCGCCAGTTCGGGCTCGCGGGCGGCCGCCATCAGGCTGACAAAGCCGCCAAACGAATGGCCCACCAGCCAAGCCGGCTGCCCGGCCCGTTCCACCTCGGCGCGGGTGAAGTCGATCAGCTGCTGCACCAGTTCACGCCAGTTGTTGCTGACGGGGTAGAGCGGGTCATGGCCAAAGCGCTCGATGGCGCGCACCTTGAAGCCGCGCGCCTTGAGGTGGCGAAACAGCACCCCGTAAGTGCTGGCGCCAAAGCTGTTGGCGTGGGAGAAAACAAGCAGGGCCACGGGGTTAGATCAGTTTTTCTTGCGGCGTGCTGATTTTTTTCAGCGGCAGGCTGCGGCCCGACTGGGCCAGCAAGGGCACCTCGGTGGCCTCGCCGTTCCACATCGGGTCTTCAATGCTGTCAAAAACCTCCCTCAGCTTCTGACCCCAGCTGTTGTGCAGCATGCGGAAATAGGGGTTGTTTTCGTCGATGCACAACACCTTGTCGGTCTGAAA
>CAJAXU010000370.1 GCA_903948045.1 uncultured beta proteobacterium
ACCGAGCCGCAGAAGAAGTTGATCGTGGAGCGAGCCCGCGTCGTGCAACTGGTCGCTCAGGCGCTGGAGGATGGCATGCTGACCCTGAAGATGGATGGTCTGGAAAAGTCCTTGCAAGGGGTGACCGATCTCAAGCAGGTGCGGGCAGTTTGTATCAAGTAGGGGAAGGCCATGGATAGCAGCAGTGATCTGTTTCGTCGTCTCGAGCAGCTGAACGAGATCGGTGCCGCGCTCTCCAAGGAGCGCGACATTAATCGCCTGCTGGAGACCATCCTGATTGCTGCCAAGACCATTACCCATGCCGATGGCGGCACGCTGTATCGCATGACGGAGGACGGACGTGCCTTGCGCTTCGAGATCCTGCGCACCGACTCCCTGCATATTGCGATGGGTGGCACCACCGGCAAGGCCATCAATTTTCCGAACTTGCCGCTGACCAACGACGAAGGTGAGTCCAATGACTCGATGGTGGCCGCCTACGCCGCCATTCACGACAAGACGGTGAACATTGCCGACGCCTATACCGAGGCGGGATTCGACTTTACCGGGACGAGAAGCTTCGACGAGCGTACCGGTTACCGCTCGCAGTCTTTCCTCACGGTGCCGATGAAGAATCATGAGGGCGAGATCATCGGCGTGCTGCAACTGATCAACGCCCTGGATCCGGAGACGCATCAGGTCACCCCCTTTTCCACTGCCGACCAGAGCCTGGCGGAATCGCTAGCCTCGCAGGCGGCCATTGCGCTGACCAACCGCCTGCTGATCACCCAGCTTGAAGAACTGTTCGAAGCCTTCATCAATCTGATCAACCTGGCCATCGACGAAAAGTCGCCCTATACCGGCGGCCATTGCCAGCGCGTGCCGGCCCTCACCATGATGCTGGCCGAAGGCGTCGATGCAACCAGTGAAGGACCCCTGGCCACATTCAGGATGGATGAGCGCGACCGCTACGAGCTCAAGATAGCCGGCCTGCTGCATGATTGCGGCAAGGTCACAACGCCGGTTCACGTGGTCGACAAAGCCACCAAGCTGCAAACCTTGTACGACCGCATCCACCTGATTGACACGCGCTTTGAAGTGCTCAAGCGCGATGCCGAAATCGAAGCGCTGCGGGCCCAACTGGCCTTGCGGCCCTGCGTTGATGCACCCGCTGAGGCCCTGCTGGCGAGCCACTGCGATGCGGCCCAGGCGGCCATCGATTCAGATCGCACCTTTCTGCGCACCACCAACAAGGGCGCCGAGTTCATGAACGACGCGGCGATTGCCCGTGTGCAAGCGATCGCCAGTCAGCGCGTCTGGCGCAACGAAGACGGCGAGGTGGTGCCGTTCCTGACCGCCAATGAACTCGAAAACCTGAGCATTCGCGGTGGCACGCTGACCCAGGGCGAACGCGCCACCATCAACCACCACATCGTGGCGACCATCAAGATGCTGGAGCAGCTGCCCTGGCCCCGGCACCTCAAGCGTGTGCCGGAATACGCGGGCGGCCACCATGAGCGCATGGACGGCAAAGGGTACCCCAAGGGTCTCAAGCGCGACGAGATGTCGGTCCAGGCCCGGATGATGGGCATTGCTGATATTTTCGAAGCGCTGACAGCGGCTGACCGGCCTTACAAAAAGGGCATGAAGCTGTCGCAGGCCACCAGCATCATGCAGAAATTCAAGGAAACCGGGCACATTGACCCGGATTTGTTTGACGTGTTCATGCAGCAAGGCGTTTACCTGCGCTATGCCGAGCAATTTTTGTCGCCCTGGCAGATCGACGAGGTCGCTGCCTGAGTTGTTGGTCGGCCCGGCTCAGTGCTGCGGCGAGTTACCCGTGAGCGCGATGCGCTGAACCAGCACCGGACCGTCCGGGTGAGCGTGATCCAGCCTGAGCCGCAGGGTCTCGGCGCGCGGTGTCGCGGCCGCCAGGTCCCAGTCGCTCAGTACCAAGCGTCTTAAGCCCGAGCCCAAATCATGGGTCGCCGGACGGTGGGTATGGCCGTGAATCAGGGTGTCTGCCCGGTTCTCGGTCAGCCAGGCCCGCGTCGCGACAGGTTCCAGGTCGGCATACGCCACGCCGCTTTGCTTGCGTGCCTCGCTCTGGCGGCGCAGTGCACGGGCTGTGGCCTGGCGCGCCACCAAGGGCTGGGCCAGAAACGCCTGCTGCCAAGCGGCGCTGCGCACCTGCTGGCGAAACTGCTGGTAGTCGGTATCGGCCAGGCACAGCGCGTCGCCATGCGACAACAGCCAGCGTTGACCGCCAAACACCAGAACGGTCGGGTCGGCCAGCAGACTCAGCCCGGCGGCCTGGGCAAAGGCTGGGCCCAGCAGAAAATCGCGGTTGCCATGCAGTAAGAACAGGCTGCGCTGCTGGGCTGCCGCCAGCAGCGCGCCACTGCAACTGGCTTCAAAATTGTCCGCTGCACCGGTGGTGGCCAGCGCGTCATCGCCCACCCAGACCTCAAACAGGTCACCCAGGATGAATAGGGCGTCGGCCGGGCTGCTGCGCAGGTAATCGCGCCAGGCAGCCACAGTGGCTGGGTCGTCGGCCTGCAAGTGCAGGTCGGAAATGAAATCAATGCAGGCCCAGCGCTCGGGCGCCAGGAGCTCCGGGGCCGGCATGACGCCAGGTCAGAGCGCGACCGCCCGCCCGATCACGACGTCTTCCACCGGCACGTCGTCGTGGTAGCCATTGCGGCTGGTTTTGACGGCGGCAATCTTGTCCACCACCTCAGCGCCGGCGACGACCTTGCCAAACACCGCGTAGCCCCAGCCCTGGGCCGAGATGGCCGTGTGGTTCAAAAAGCCGTTGTCCGCCACGTTGATAAAGAACTGGGCGGTCGCCGAATGCGGGTCACCGGTGCGCGCCATGGCCACGGTGTAGTGCAGGTTCTTCAGGCCATTGTTGGCTTCATTGTCAATGGGCTTGTCGCAGGCTTTTTGCTTCATGCCAGGCTCCATGCCGCCGCCCTGGACCATAAAGCCTGGGATGACACGGTGGAACACCGTGTTGTCATAGTGGCCCTTGGCCACGTATTGCAGGAAATTGGCGACCGACTTGGGTGCCTTGTCCTGGTCGAGTTCGAGCGTGATCACGCCAAAGTTGTTGATGTGGAGTTCGACTTGGGGGTTGCTCATGATTTATTTCACCAGGGTTGCAGAGTTGATAAGAATGGCGGTTTTGGGTACATCGGACGGGAAGGGGCCGCCCGGCCCGGTCGGTGTGGCCTTGATCTTGGTGACCACATCCATGCCGCTGACCACCTTGCCGAACACGGTGTAGCCAAACAGCTGTGGCGCGTTGATCAGGTTGGCGCGCGGCGTATTTTCGTACACCCGGCCCTGGTACTCAAACTTGGGTACCGGGTCGCCGGGCGGGATCAGGGTTGGGTCCAAAAAAGCGTTGTCGCGCACATTGATGAAAAACTGGGCGGTGGCCGAGTTCGGGTCGTTGGTGCGCGCCATGGCCAGCGTGCCAACCACGTTTTTCGGGCCGCCGCGGCTCAGCGCCTCGCGCCCCTCGTGGGCCACGGGCGGGCGTGATTTACGCTCGACAAACTTAGCGTCAAAGCCGCCGCCCTGCACCATGAAGTTGTCGATCACGCGGTGAAAAATGGTGCCGTCGTAATGCTTGTCGCGCACGTACTGCAAAAAGTTCTCCACCGTCTTGGGCGCCTTGTCGGGGTAGACCTCGACCACGAAGTCGCCGGCGCTGGTGGCAAAGCGGACTTTGGGCGCTTCGTCTGCCAACACACCAGTTGCTATTAAAAAAGTAGCTATAAACCCTTGCTGGACAAGGGCTAGGCACCATTTTGATATCAGACTCATCCGATGTTCCCCTCAAAAAATATTTTCCATTGGCTGCCTTGACGCGCCCAGTATTGCCGCTTGGTCGGGCCGGTCCGACTGCCACTGGGCACCTCGCCAAACGTGACAATCATGGTGTCGGTGGCGTCGATCCAGCGCAGCATTGACAGATCCTTGAGCTCAATGCTGCGTCCCTTGATGTGGGCCTGCTCGGTGCGCAGGACCGGGGTCCAGTCGTTGAGGGTCTTGCCGTGGCTGTTGAAGGTCGGGCTGTAGTGGTGCAGCAGGTCTGTCAGGTTGCCGGCCGATTTAGCCTGCTGCCACGCTGTCAGGGCGTTACGGAAGGCCTGCGCCTCGGTCTGCGCCTTGCCCGGCGCTACCCAACGCAGGCGCTGCGAGATCACCACCGGCGTGGTGCCGATCTCGACGGTCTGGATCACATGGCGCAAGTCTGGGTTGGTTAACACCACGCAGCCGTCGGTGGCTTGCGGTGGTCGCGAAAACTGCCCCGGCGGCGTGCCATGCAGCCAGATACCCTTACCGGTCTTGCCGCGCTGGCTGTCAAGGATGTTGGGGTAGTTGATGGGCAGGGCGCCTGCACCGTAAAAATTGGTCAGCGATTTGGGGTCCAGATTGCTGGTGATGAAGTACACGCCCAGCGGCGTGCGCAGATCACCCTCGACCTTCTTTTCAACGCCCGATTTACCCACCGAGATGTAGTAGTCGGCCACCAGCCGCATTCCGGCCGCGCTATTGGCAAACAGGTAGAGGCGCGAGCGCGAGGTGTCCACCGCAATCGCATGCTTGTTACGGGCTGACAAGTTGATGAATTCAGCCGGCAAGGCGCCTTCCGGCGGACGCTCGGTCAAGGATTTCAGGCGCGCCTGCGACTCGGCGCGTAGCTCCGTCAGACTGGCTTCGCCTTGCGGGTTCAGCGGGCTCGGCACATCACCCATGCCGCGCACTGGCCGTTGGCGTGAGGCCAGGATATCGCCATGGACCAGCTGGGCCAAATGAAAATCAGGGTAGGTCTGTACCAGTTGCTGCGAGATATTCAGCGCCGCCCGGCTCTGCCCCCTGGCCAGTAGCTGGTAGACCTCGATCAGCCGTGCCTCGGCCTCGCCGGCTTCTGGCTGTTTGGGTTTGGGCTTGGCTTTGGCCTTGGCCTTGTCGGGTGCCGCTGCCACCGCTTTGGCATTGGTTTTTTTTGACGCCTGCGCCCCGGGCACAGCCAGCAGTCCTAGCACAACGAGCAGCAGGGGCAAAAGCTGTCTCATGGCAGCACAGGGTCGGTCATCGCTTCAGAAGCGCGAGCGCCAGGCAGGGGCTCAGTGCGTTCAGCTTCCAGTGGATTCCTTGACGATCAACCAGCGTTCGCCCATCCGTTGCAGGTCCAGGGTCTTGCGGCTGGAGACCGACAGGGCGTCAGCCCGGTAATTCTGACGAAACTTGGCGACCGCCTTGTTGCCGTCGACCGTAACCGCCAGATTGTCGAGTTTGACGCTGATGCTTGACTTGCCGGTGATGCGTTTGCGGCGGTCATCTTCCCAGGCGCTACGCGCCTGGTTGCCCGGTGGGTCAAAGTCTTTGCCGTAGGCGCTCAGGTAGGCCGCCATGTCCTTTGCCGCCCAGGCCTTGGCCCAGGACGCCACCGCCGCCTCAACGTCTTTGGTGGCGGCATCCGCCATGGCCGGCTTACTTGGCACAGCGGCAGGTGCAGGTGCTGGCGTCGGTGCGGCAACCGGAGCCGGCGTGGGAGCCGGTGCTGGCACCGGTGTTGGCGCCGGGGTGGTCGTTGGAGCAGGCGCGGGTGTCGGTGCTGGTGCTGGTGCTGGTGCGGGCGTCGCTGGGCTGGTCGCCGGGCGCTGCGTCTTCAAGTTTGGCGTGAACAGCTCGCGGATCAAGGCCAGCTTGGGTTGCACCGCCGTGTTGCCGCTGTCGAGCTGCAAGGCCTTGTTGTAGGCCTGGCTGGCCAGCTTGGCGTAAACGTCACCCAGGTTCTCATGGGCCGTGGCGTAGCTCGGGTTGGTGCGGATGGCCTGCTCCAGTGCGGCGCGAGCTTTGTCAAATTGGCTCTGACCGGCGTACAGCACAGCCAGATTGTTGTAGGGCTCAGGCAGTTCCGGGTAGTCTTCTGTCAGCTTGCTGAAGGTGGCAATCGCTTCATTGACCTTGCCGGAATCGCGCTGGATCACCCCTTTCAGGAAACGCATTTGTGGATCCCGTGGTTTGGCCGCCAGGAACGCGTCTGCTTTGGCCTGAGCCTCCACGAGCTTGCCCGTGCGCAGCAGTTGCAGGGCATCGGTGTAGTCGTCGGCATGTGCAGCCCCGACCAGGCCTATCGCCAGGAACAGCAGGGCAGGGATGATCGATAGCGGCGTTTTAACGTACTTCATGGGTGTCTGTTAGGTGTCAGTCAGGGCTAAAAAAAGCTGGGACTGGCAAAGGCCGGGGCGATATACTGAAAATCATTGTAGCCCAGCAATGCCAGTATTTGACCGCCCCAACAACCCTGCGCTGAGCCCTCCACCCGGCCATTTAGACCCAGGTCCCAGACCCGGAAATGGACCCAACCCAGCACCTGTCGCCACGCCCATGACCCTGCGCATTTACAGCACCCTGTCGCGTGCCCTTGAGCCCCTTACCCCGCTGCAGCCCGGGCATGTGCGCATGTATGTCTGCGGCATGACCGTGTACGACCTGTGCCACCTGGGCCATGCCCGTTCCATGGTGGCTTTTGACGTGGTGCAGCGCTGGCTCAAGTCCAGCGGCCTGCGCGTGAGCTATGTGCGCAACATCACCGACATCGACGACAAGATCATCCGTCGGGCGGTGGAAAACGGCGAGACCATCCGCGCCCTGACCGATCGCATGATTGAGGCCCTGCACCAAGATGCCGACGCGCTGGGCATTGAGCGGCCCCTGGCCGAGCCGCGTGCCACCGACTACGTGCCGCAAATGCTGTCGTTGATTGGTCGGCTGGTCGACCGGGGTCTGGCCTATGCCGGCTCTGACGGTGACGTCAACTACGCGGTGCGCAAATTCCCGTCTTATGGCCGTCTCAGCGGCAAATCCCTTGATGACCTGCGCGCTGGAGAGCGGGTGGCAGTGGCTGACGGCAAAGACGACCCGCTCGATTTTGTGCTCTGGAAAGCGGCCAAACCCGAGGAGCCGCAAGAGGCCCAGTGGGACAGCGCCTGGGGCCGGGGCCGGCCGGGCTGGCATATTGAGTGTTCGGCCATGTGCGGCGACTTGCTTGGCGACAGCGTGGACATCCATGGTGGTGGCGCTGACCTGCAGTTCCCGCACCATGAAAACGAGATCGCCCAAAGCGAGGGCGCGACCGGCGAGCCCTTGGCCAGCATCTGGATGCACAACGGCTTTGTGACCCGCGACCACGAAAAAATGTCCAAGAGCCTGGGCAATTTTTTCACGATCCGCGACATTCTGGCCCGCTTTGACCCGGAGACCACTCGGTTTTTCATCGTCCGGGCCCATTACCGCAGCGCCCTCAATTACAGCGACGCCCATCTGGAAGATGCGCGCAGCGCGCTGCGCCGGCTGTACACCGCACTGGCGCTGGTGGCGCCTGCGCCGGTAGCGCTGCCGCTCGACTGGGCCGGGCCGTTTGCCCATGCCTTCAAGGCCGCCATGGACAACGACTTTGGCACGCCCGAAGCGGTGGCGGTGTTGTTTGACCTGGCGACGGAAGTCAACAAGACCCGCTCGCCCGAGTTGGCCGGCCTGCTGCGTGGGCTGGGCGGCTGCCTGGGCCTGTTGCAGGCTGAGCCGGCCAGCTTTTTGCAGGCTGGCGCCGGCCTGGACCCGACGGCCATCGAAGCGCTGATTGCACAGCGGGCGCAGGCCAAGGCCGAACGCAATTTTGCCGAGGCGGACCGCCTGCGGCTACAGCTGCTGGCGCAGGGCATTGTGCTCAAGGATGCACCCGGCGGCACCACCTGGGAAGCTGCGCCATGATCAGTTCCAAGGCATTTTTGCCTGCTAAGCCCCGAATCCATTGACATGGCTGCTCCTAAAAAAGTAGTAGATCAACTGCTCACCCCGACTTACTGGGGCGAGGCCTGTGAGCACCTGATGAGCCGTGACCGGGTCATGAACCGCCTGATTCCGCAGTTTGGGTCTGGCTGTCTGCAAACCCGGGGCGATGCCTTCGTGACGCTGGCGCGCAGCATCGTGGGCCAGCAAATCTCGGTCAAGGCCGCGCAGACCGTGTGGGATCGTTTTGCGCTGCTGCCGCGCCGGATGACGGCCGCCAATGTGCTCAAACTCAAGGTGGACGACATGCGTGCGGCCGGCCTGAGCGCGCGCAAAGTGGAGTACCTGGTTGACCTGGCGCTGCACTTCGACAACCGGTTGCTGCACGTCAAGAACTGGTCCGAGATGGACGATGAAACCATCATCGCCGAGTTGGTGGCCATCCGCGGCATCGGCCGCTGGACGGCCGAAATGTTCCTCATCTTTCACCTGATGCGGCCCAATGTGCTGCCGCTGGAGGATGTTGGGCTGATCAATGGCATCAGCAAGTGCTATTTTTCTGGCGATTCGGTCAGCCGCAGCGACGCGCGCGAGGTGGCCGCCGCCTGGGCGCCCTACTGCAGTGTGGCGACTTGGTATATTTGGCGCTCGCTGGACCCCTTACCGGTCAGTTACTGAACCCATTGACGGGAACCCGTTTGAAGCAAAACGCAGAGGAGCGCTGATGGCCAAGAAGATATTCCTCGATTTTGAGCAATCGATCGCCGAGCTGGAAAACAAGATTGAAGAGCTGCGCTATGTGCAGACCGAGTCGGCAGTGGACATCTCCACCGAAATCGACCAACTCGCCAAAAAGAGCCTGCAGCTCACCAAGGA
>CAJAXU010000371.1 GCA_903948045.1 uncultured beta proteobacterium
ACTTTGTGCCTATAGGTGAAGCGCACCGTCAAGATGCCGCCACCCGCTGCGCCGATACAGTAAAACCGCTCTTCGGCATCACTGTGTGCCAGGTCTTTGGCAATAACGCGTCGCGGATCAGCAAATGCCGCCTGCGCGTCCTGGAACGACACGTGATGCTTGGCTTGGTTCTCAGCGTCTTTGTTGTCATCCCATTCGAACTTGGCTGCAGTCATGGCTCATCGTAACATTTAGCCATAAGAACAGCCATACTCTTGTATGGCAAAAAACTCCGCTAACTCACCACCCCCTGCGCCCGCAACCCAGACACCACATCCGCCGCCAGGCCAAGGCCGGCCAGCACCTCGTCGGTGTGCTCGCCCAGCATGGGCGGGGCCCGGTGCAGCACCGGTGGTGTGGCGCTCAGCCGCAGCGGGCTGGCCACGCTTGCTATGGATTCAATAGCTGTAGTATCAATAGTGGCGGGGGCTAGAGGCTGATTTAGCTTCAAACCCCGGGCCTGCACCTGGGCGTCGGCAAAGGCCTGGCCGATGTCGTTGATGGCGCCGCACGGTACCGCCTTGTCTTCCAGCAGCGCAATCCAGTCCGCCGTGCTGCGGGTGCGGGTGACGGCCTCCATGGCCGAGATCAGCGCGCTGCGGTGTTGGACGCGCAGGGTGTTGCTGGCGTAGCGGGCATCGGCCGCCCACTCAGGGTGGCCGGCGGCCTGGCAAAAGCGGGCAAACTGACCGTCGTTGCCAATCGCCAGCAGCATGGCGCCGTCGGCGGTGGGAAAGTCTTGATAGGGCGCCAGGCTGGGGTGGCTGTTGCCCATGCGCTGCGGCACGGCGCCGGTGTTCAAAAAGCCGGCGGCCTGGTTGGCCAGGATGGCCATGCCCACATCCAGCAACGCCATGTCGATGTGCTGGCCCTCGCCGGTGCGATGCCGCACCTCGATGGCGGCCAGGATGGCGCTGCAGGCATAGACACCGGTGAACAGATCCGTCAGCGCCACGCCCACCCGCAGCGGGCCGCCGCCGGGTTGGTCGTCGGCACGGCCGGTGATGCTCATCATGCCGCTCATGGCCTGGATCATCAGGTCGTAGCCGGCGCGCGGTGCGTAGGGGCCGTCTTGCCCAAAACCGGTGACCGAGCAGTAGATCAGACGCGGGTTCAGCGCCTTCAGGCTGGCGTAGTCCAGCCCGTACTGCGCCAGGCCGCCGACCTTGAAGTTCTCCACCAGCACGTCGCTTTGCAGCGCCATCTGGCGGATCAGCGCCTGGCCTTCGGGCTGCGCCATGTCGATCGCGACCGAGCGTTTGTTGCGGTTGCAGGCGGTGAAATAGGTGGCCTGACTCGTATCTTGCCCCTGCGCGTCCTGCAAAAAGGGGGGGCCCCAGTGCCGGGTGTCGTCCCCCGCACCAGGCCGCTCGACCTTGACCACGTCGGCCCCCAGGTCAGCCAGCATCTGGGTGCACCAGGGGCCGGCCAGCACGCGGGACAGGTCCAGCACCTTGATATGGGGTAGCGCCCCGGCTTGCGTTGTCATGGGAATCTGTTGGCAAATCAGTTGGCGAATGCCGCAATACCGGTCTGGGCCCGACCCAGAATCAGGGCGTGAATGTCGTGTGTGCCCTCGTAAGTGTTGACCACCTCCAGGTTCACCAGGTGGCGCGCCACGCCGTAGGAGTCAGAAATGCCGTTGCCCCCCATCATGTCGCGCGCCAGGCGGGCGATGTCGAGCGCCTTGCCGCAGCTGTTGCGCTTGAGGATGGAGGTGATCTCTACCGCGGCCGTGCCCTCGTCCTTCATGCGGCCCAGGCGCAGGCAGCCCTGCAGGCCCAGCGCGATTTCGGTCTGCATGTCGGCCAGTTTTTTCTGGATCAGCTGGTTGGCGGCCAAGGGCCGGCCAAACTGTTTGCGGTCCAGCGTGTACTGACGCGAACGCAGCCAGCAGTCTTCGGCCGCGCCAAGCGCGCCCCAGGCGAT
>CAJAXU010000372.1 GCA_903948045.1 uncultured beta proteobacterium
AGCATCGCCGACAGCCGCGTCATCATCTCGCGCGCGGCCTTGTTGGTGAAGGTCACCGCCAGCACGCCGCCGGGCGTGACCTGGCCGGTTTGCAGCAGCCAGGCAATGCGCGTGGTCAGCACCCGCGTTTTGCCCGAGCCGGCGCCAGCCAGGATCAGCGCATGCTCGGCCGGCAGGGTCACGGCGGCGCGCTGCTCGGGATTCAGGTGGGCCAGCAACGGCGCGTTGGCGTCGTCCTGTTGTGTAATTGAGGCAAACATGTCTCATTGTAGAAAGCCCATCGCATGCAACGCCCCACCCTGAATCAGCTCGCCGCCGGCCTGGGGCTGTGCGCCTTGCTGCTGTCGGGTGCGCGCGCCCAGGGCGTGTGCAGCAGCGACGGCCAGCCCCAGCCGGTACGCCTGCTGGAGCGTTTTTTGAGCGCCGATTGCTTGGCGTGCTGGAGTCAGGCCCCAGCGCCGGCGCCGGGTGCAGCCGGCCCAACGCTGGCGCTCGACTGGATCGTGCCGGGCAGCCAGGGTGACGAGGCCCCGCTATCGGCCGCCGCCAGCCGCGATGCGCTGTCGCGGCTGCAAACCCTGCGCCGCCCGGCCCCACGCACCCAGCTGGCGGTCAGCACCCCGGTGGCCGGGCGTGGCGGTGCCACCGTGCGGGTGGCGCATGGCGTGGCGCTGGGCGGCTACATCGGCGCATCGATCAAGGCCCGTCGCCCATCCAGCGACCGGCAGCCGGCCACCGCCGTGCTACTGCTGGTAGAGACCATCGCCGCTGGCAGCGACGGCACGCCGATCGCGAGAAATTTGGTCCGAAACATGCTCCAGGCCCCGTGGAATGGCGATAGTTTGCTACAAAATGAGAAGCAAATGAATTGGCTGGAGCGCCGCCCGCTGAGCATCCCGGACGGCGCCAACCCGCAGCGGCTGCGCGTGGTGGGCTGGCTGCAGGACGGGCGCGGCCGGCTGCTGGCGGCGGCGCAATCGGCCTGCCGGCCCGAGGCCGACGAGCCGGCCAGCACACCGGGCATCACATCGGGCAGTGCCCCGCCCTGACTCCGATAGAATCAATCACCGGGCCCAAGCAATTGAGGCCCGGTTTTTTTTGGCTCACTTTTTTTCGACAGGCGGCCCGCTCCATGGACATTTTTGACTACGACAACATCCTGCTGCTGCCCCGCAAATGCCGGGTGGAGAGCCGCTCGGAGTGCGACGCCAGCGTCGAGTTCGGGCCGCGCCGCTTTCGGCTGCCGGTGGTGCCGGCCAACATGAAGACGGTGGTCAATGAGGACATCTGCGTCTGGCTGGCGCAGGCCGGCTACTTTTACGTGATGCACCGCTTCGACTTTGACAACATCAAATTTGTGCAGAGCATGGCCACGCGCGGCCTGTACACCTCGATCTCGCTCGGCGTGAAGCCGCCCGACTACGACACCGTGGCGCAGCTGCTGGCCTTGGGCCTGGCGCCCGACTACATCACCATCGACATCGCCCACGGCCACGCCGACAGTGTCAAAGCCATGATCGGCCACCTGAAGGAGCACATGCCGTCCAGCTTTGTGATCGCCGGCAACGTAGCCACGCCCGAGGCGGTGATCGACCTGGAAAACTGGGGCGCCGATGCCACCAAGGTGGGCATCGGCCCGGGCAAGGTCTGCATCACCAAGTCCAAAACCGGCTTTGGCACCGGCGGCTGGCAGCTGTCGGCGCTGAAATGGTGCGCCCGGGTGGCGACCAAGCCCATCATCGCCGACGGTGGCATCCGCGAGCACGGCGACATTGCCAAATCGGTGCGCTTTGGC
>CAJAXU010000373.1 GCA_903948045.1 uncultured beta proteobacterium
ATCAAAAAAGTGACGATCAAAGTGCACTCGCTGGTGCTGGAGCTGACCGGCAAGAAAACACCGACCAACGGCCTGGAGAGCAAGTTCAGCGTTTACCACTCCTGCGCCGTTGGCCTGATCTTCGGCCGCGCCGGCGAACACGAGTACACCGACGCGGTGGTCAACTCGCCCGACGTGCTGACGTTGCGCGCCAAGGTGGAGGCGATTGTGGACGACCGCATCAGCGAGGCCGCGGCCGATGTGCGGGTGCAAACCCATGACGGGCGCGACCTGCACATCGTCATCGAACACGCCATTGGCAGCACGCAGCGGCCCATGAGAGAGGCACAACTCAAAGCCAAGTTTGTCGACCAGAGCGCGCCGGTGTTGGGCCAGGCCAAGGCGGAAGAAAGCTGGGCACTGGCCTCCAGCTTGGCTGACTGCGCGGATTTGCGGCCGCTGCTGGCGGCTGCGACGTTGAGCTGATCGCTCTTAAGGGGAGCAGGGGGTACTAATCGGCGTGAGGTTTCGGTCTGCGCTGCCATACGCTTGACCTGCGGCTTTGGTGAAATACAGCGACCACGACAAGCTCCGCTGCAGTATGGCTGTAGATGATCGAGTAAGGGAATTTCCGAGTGATGATGTACCTGAAATGCTCACCAATGCGCGGGTAGGCCTCGGGCATCCGCAGGGCTTGGGTCAGTGCAGTATCGACGGATCGAGCAAATTCGAAACCCAGCCCGGGCGACCGTTCTTCGTACCATACTTGGGCCTCAAGCAGCTCTTGAAAAGCCTCAGGCGCAAAAATCGGCTGCATCAGCCTTTTGTCTGAAACAGCTTGTTTCGAACATCACCCCACGCGATGCTGTTTGAGGGTCGGGCTTCGTGCGCCGCTAAGCGACGAATCAGTTCGGCCTCTTCATCGGCCGAAAGGGTCAGTGGCCCGGGGGTTTCTTGCGCGATGCTGTCCCAGATGTCCTCAACCAGTTGGATGCGTTCAGAGATCGGTAAAGCCTTGAAATTGAGCGTTGCTGTGTTCATGACGGAAGGATAGCGCAGCGATCAGCCAAAGTACAGCGACAGCCTAGCCCAAAGTATTGGTCGGATCAAATCACCGCCCCAGTATCGGGAACAGCTTGATCAACCCGTCGGACATCACCTCCACCGCCAGCGCCGCCAAGATCAAGCCCATCAGCCGGGTCATCACGTTGATGCCGGTTTTGCCCAGAAAGCGGGCAATCGGTTCGGCCAGCGCAAAGCACAGGGCGGTGGCCAGGGCGATCACCACGCCGTAGCCCACCAGCGCGCCGGTCTGCCAAAAGGTCTTGGCCTTTTCGGCGTAAATCACCACGGTGGACATGGTGGCCGGCCCGGTCAGCAGCGGGATGGTCAGTGGCACCACCGCAATGCTGGCGCGGGCGGCGGCGTCGTGCATCTCTTCGGCGTTGGATTTGGCCTCGGCCGGCTGGGCATTGAGCATGGCCAGTGCGGAGGTCAGCAGCAGCATGCCGCCGCCCACCTGAAAACTCGCCAGAGAAATGCCAAAAAACGCCAGGATGTGCAGCCCCATCAGCGCGCTGACCGCAATCACCACGAAGGCGCTGAACGAAGCAATCAGGATGGTGCGCTTGCGCTGCGCCGAGGTGAAATCATGCGTGTAATGAATGAAAAACGGCACGATTGCCAGCGGGTTAACGATGGCCAGCAGCGTGACCAGGGGTTTGAAATCCATGGTGCCGGCCCTAGCGGCCGCCGGCCACGTCAATCAAGGCGCCGGTGGTGTAGCTGGCATCTTCTGACAGCAGCCAGACGATGGCCTGCGCCACCTCCATCGCACTGCCGGCGCGCTGCATGGGCACGATGGGCGCGAGTTGCCGCGCCCGATCGGGTTGCCCGCCCGAGGCGTGGATCTCGGTCTCAATGATGCCGGGCCGCACCGCATTGACGCGGATGCCCTCGGCCGCCACCTCGCGCGCCAGCCCCAGGGTGAAGGTGTCGATGGCGCCTTTGCTCGCGGCGTAGTCCACATACTGGCCCGGCCCGCCCAGCCGCGCCGCCGCGCTCGACAGGTTGACGATGCTGCCGCCGGCACCACCATGGCGCGTGCTCATACGCCGGATCGCCTCGCGCGCGCACACAAAGCTGCCCAGCACGTTGATGTCAAACATGCGTTTGAGTCGCGCCACACTCATCTCGTCCACCCGCGCCACCACATCCACCACGCCCGCGTTGTTGACCAGGGCGGTGAGCGGCCCCAGCCGGGCATCGATGCGCGCAAACATGGCCAGCACCTGCGCCTCGTCGGCCACATCGGCCTGCACCGCCATCGCCGTGCCGCCGCCGGCGCGGATCTGCCGCACCACCTCGTCCGCCGCAAGCGAGTTGGCGCTGTAATTGACAGCCACAGCAAAGCCGCGCTGCGCCGCCAGCAAGGCAGTGGCCGCGCCAATGCCGCGGGAGGCGCCGGTGACCAATAAAACTTGATGAGTGATCGAGATAGACACGTTGACTTTCGATGAGACGGATACAGAATGAAATTTCGCCGATTATGTTGGTCGCCAAGGCCTCCGACAACATAATTAAGGAGAATTGTTCTCTATCCATTTATTCAAAGTCGATTTATGCCCCAAACCCTCACCCTAACCGCCCCCGACCACCACACCTTCCCGGTCTACCAAGCCAACCCGGTGGGCACGCCCAAAGGCGCCGTAGTGGTGTTGCAAGAGATTTTTGGCGTCAATGCCCACATCCGCGCGCTGGCCGACGGCTTCGCGGCGGCGGGCTATGTGGCGCTGGCGCCGGCCACGTTTCACCGGGTCAAGCCCGGGGTGGAGCTAGGCTACGAGGCGGCTGACATGCAGGCTGGCATCGCCCTGAAAGCAGCGGTGGAGGCGCTGCCGGCACCTGGCGTGCTGCAGGATATTCAGGCCACCATTGACCATGCGGCGCAGTTTGGCCGGGTGGCGGTGGTGGGCTACTGCTGGGGCGGCTTGCTGACCTGGCGTGCGGCCTGCCTGTTGCGCGGCCTGAGTGCAGCCGTGCCCTACTACGGCGGCGGCGTCACCACCCCGGCGGAGGCGGCGCGTTCGCCCGGCTGCCCGGTGCTGGCCCATTTTGGTGCCAAGGATCACTGGATTTCGCTGGACAGCGTCGAGGCCTTCAAGCAGGCCCAGCCCGGCGCCGAGGTGCATGTCTACGCCGCTGACCACGGTTTTAATTGCGACCACCGGGGCTCGTTTGATGCTCCGGCGGCGCAGCTGGCCTACCAGCGCACGCTGGCGTTTCTGGCCCAACACATAGGCTGAGGGGCAGTGGCCTGTTTGGGTATACAAAAGTTAAGCATGTTTTAGGGTTCCAAGCCTTATGGGTATTAGGTTTCTAGCTATTATTTTGGTAGCAATTGGCCTGGCGGCTGGGCTGCCGGCGCAGGCCGCGCCCTACAGCGGCCCGTTGTTTGACGCCCACTTGCACTACAACCAGGAGGCCTGGAACGGCCAAACCGGGCCGCACCCGCTGAGTGATGTGCTGGCGCGGATGCAGCGCAATGGCGTGCGTGCGGTGCTGGCCAACTCGCGGCCCAACGACGGCACCCGGGCGCTGGCCGAGGCTGGTGCTGCCACCGCGCAGGCCGGCGTGACGGTGGTGCCGTTTGTGCGCCTGTACCGCGACCGGGCCGATTACGACAACTGGTTCCGCGATGACACCATCTACCAGATGGTGCAGGCCGAGCTGGCGCGTGGCACGCCCGCCGGGCCCTACCGGGGCCTGGGCGAGTTCCATCTGTACGACAGTGCCAACGCCAATGGCCCGGTGGCGCGCCTGCTGATGGCGCTGGCCGACAACCGGGGCCTGGCGGTGCTGGCCCATGTGGACGATGTGGCCATCGACCTGCTGATGGCCAACACCCCCTCCAAGGGCCAGCAGACCCGGCTGATCTGGGCCCACACCGGCATTGGCGGCGCGCCGGTGGCGCGGGTCGATGCACTGATGGCGCGCTACCCGCTGCTGATGGGCGAGCTGTCTTACCGGCCGGGCCTGACCTGCGATGGCGGCATGCTCTGCCCCGAGTGGCGCGCGCTGCTGCTGAAATACCCGAACCGGTTTGTCATCGGCTCCGACACCTGGGTCAACCAGCGCTGGCAGTATTACGACGAGTTGATGCAGGGCTACCGCACCTGGCTGGGCGGGCTGCCGCCCGAGGTGGCGCGTGCCATTGGCTGGGACAACGCCGCCCGATCGTTCGGCCTGAAGTAGGCCCAAAGCGGCTTGGTCGGGTCGCCACTGGGGCCTGTGGCCAAGGCCTCAGCGCCCACTGTGCTCAATAAAGCGCTTGCGCCAGAAATAAACCACCAGCCCTACGGCCACCAGCAGCATCAGGGCCATGGCAATCCAGAAGCCATTGGTCAGGTGCAACAGCGGGATGAACTCGAAATTCATGCCAAAAATACCGGCGATCAGATTGAGCGGCAAAAACACCGCCGTCAGCACGGTGAGCATGCGCATGATCTCGTTGGTGCGGTGGCTTTGCGCGTTGAAGTGCATTTGCACCGCCGTCTCGGCACTTTGTTCCAGCCGCCGCACATGGTGCACCACGCGTTCGATGTGCTCCAGCACGTCGCGGCTGCGCACGTGCAGCAGTTCGCGCTCGTGCACTTCGGTGGTGGAGCCGGCGGCCGGCCAGGTTTTCAGGGCCTCGACCCAGTCTTGCAGGGCGGCGCGCTGGTCTTCGCAGATTTCATCAAGCTGATGCAGCGACAGCCGGGCGACCAGCAGTGAGCCCCAGTTGTTGAAACGGGTGCGCGGGTTGAGCAGCTCCGACTGCCAATGGTCCAGCTGGTGCGTCAGTTCGCGTCGCAGGTCCAGATAGCCGTCCACCATGTGGTTGATGATGCGCAGCATAAGATCGGCCGGCCCGCTGGGCAGGCGTGTGCCAGCTGCGCGGGATTCGGCCGAGACCGAGGCCAGCAACTTGGCGGCATAGGCGTCAAGCACCGCACAGCCGGTCGGGTGCACGGTCAGCAAGACATGGTCAAACACCGCAAAGCCGACCGGGCTGGTGTCAATGCGGCGCAAGATCGGCGGCCCGCCACGCGCGCTCAAGTGGCTCAGCGGCAGCCCCGGCCGGCTCAGGTCGGTCTCCGTCTGACCGGCCGCCAGCCGGCGGAACACCAGCACATCGTACTGCGAGGTGTAGTCGTAGTGCGAGGGCAGCTGGTTGTTCAGCAGGTCGGCCACGTGCAAATCGACCAGCGTGGTGCCAGTCAACTCGTGCAGGGTCGACTGAATCTGGGCCTGCAGCACCTCAAACTCGCGCCTGGCGCAGGCAATCCACAGATAAGCCGGTTCGCCCGCCGGGGTGTGGGTCAGGCCCGTGAGTTGGTCAGACTCGGTGACGTTACCGCCCGCAATAGAGAAAATCCGCATCGGGTCTCGCGATCAGGCTTTAAGTGTCAAAACAGGCGCTAACCCTTGTCCAGTCTGGTGATTGCGCTACTATTTTTGTAGCAAACGCGCGGCGTCCCGGGCAAAATAGGTCAGCACGCCATCGGCGCCGGCGCGCTTGAAGGCCAGCAGGCTCTCCAGCATCACGGCGTCGTGGTCCAGCCAGCCGTTTTGTGCCGCAGCCTTGAGCATGGCGTATTCGCCGCTGACCTGGTAGGCAAAGGTCGGCACACGGAACTCGTCTTTCACGCGGCGCACCACGTCCAGGTAGGGCATGCCGGGCTTGACCATCACCATGTCGGCACCCTCGGCAATGTCCAAAGCCACCTCGCGCAGCGCCTCGTCGGTGTTGCCGGGGTCCATCTGGTAGACCTTCTTATTGCTTTTGCCCAGGTTGCCGGCCGAACCGACTGCATCGCGGAACGGACCGTAAAAGGCGCTGGCGTACTTGGCGCTGTAGGCCATGATGCGGGTGTGAATGAATCGCTCCGCCTCCAGCGCCTGACGGATGGCGCCGATGCGTCCGTCCATCATGTCGCTCGGCGCCACGATGTCCACGCCGGCACGGGCCTGGGTCAGCGCCTGTTGCACCAGCACCGCCACGGTCTCGTCATTCATGATGTAGCCACCCTCGGCCGGGTCGGGGTCAATCAGGCCGTCCTGGCCGTGGCTGGTGAAGGGGTCCAGCGCCACGTCGGTCATGATGCCCAGCTCGGGGTAGGCGTCTTTCAGCGCCCGCACCACGCGCGGCACCAGACCGTCCGGGTTCAGCGCTTCACGCCCGTCCGGCGTCTTGAGCGCCGGGTCGATCACCGGAAACAGCGCCATCACCGGAATGCCGAGCGCCACGCAGTCGGCTGCCACCGGCAGCAGCAGGTCCAGGCTCAGGCGCTCCACGCCGGGCATAGAGCGCACCGGTTCGCGCTGTTGTTGGCCGTCCACCACAAACACCGGGTAGATCAGGTCATGCGGCGTCAGCGCGTGTTCTCGCACCAGGTTGCGGGTAAAGCTGTCACGCCGCAAGCGGCGTGGGCGGCCAAGGGGGTAGGGGGCGGGATTCATCATGGCAAAAGTGTAATCCGGCTGGCACCTTGTCGCGTTTGTAACAATTTAATTGAGATCAAGGCTTGTGGTCCGGTTGAGATTTTGTTAAATTCCTCGTCGGGCGGTTCGCCGCCTCCCGCTTTTCCTCCCTGAGCGGGGCCTTGATGTGTGACAGCAAATAGGCTTGCAACC
>CAJAXU010000374.1 GCA_903948045.1 uncultured beta proteobacterium
GCCTGGAGCTGCTCACCCCGGCTGTGCCGGTTGCCAATTACGTGCCTTTTGTTTTCGCCAACGGCTTTTTGTACCTGTCCGGACAGGGCCCTCGCAAGGCCGATGGCTCGCAGCACACCGGCAAGGTGGGCGCTGATGTCACGGTGGAGCAGGCCTACCTGCATGCACAACTGACGGGCCTGAACCTGTTGTCGGTGGCGCACCTGGCGCTGGGCGACCTGGGGCGGGTGCGCCGCGTGGTCAAGGTGCTGGGCATGGTGAACGGGATACCGACATTTGGCGACCACCCCAAGGTGATCAACGGCTGTTCCGACCTGTTTGTCAACGTCTTTGGCGAGGCCGGCAAACACGCCCGTTCAGCGGTGGGCATGGGCTCGCTGCCCGGCAATATTTCGGTCGAAATCGAGGTCATTTTGCAGGTCGACGGCTAGCCGGCAGAGGCGGACGACGCATGGATGCCTCCCCGGGGCTCGCCCCGCCACAGCCGGCGATGCGCGACATCCGGCGCGAGCTCGGCCTGCGGCCGATCATCAACGCTTCGGGCACCATGACCGTGCTCGGCGCCTCGATCATGGTGCCCGAGGCCATCGCCGCGATGGCCGCCATCGCCGGCGAATTTGTCGAGATGCAACACCTGCACCAGCTGGCCTCTGACGCTGTGGCGAAGGCCACCGGGGCCGAGGCCGGCTTCATCACCGCGAGCTGTGCCAGTGCCATCACGCTGGCCGTGGCCGCCACACTTACAGGCGACCGGCTGCTGGCCGTTGAACGCCTGCCCGACACCACCGGCTTGAAGCGCGAGGTGCTGGTGCAGCTCGGCCACATGGTTGGCTACGGCGCCTCACTCGAGCAGACGATTGCCATGACCGGCGCCCGCGTGGTGCCGGTTGGTACCGTCAGCATGGCGCGGGATTACCAGCTGGACGAAGCCATTACCGAGAGCACCGCCTGCGCGGTGTTTGTCGTCTCGCACATGACGGTGCAGTACGCCATGTTGAGCCTGGAGCAGGTCTGTCGGATCTGCCACGCCAAGGGAGTGCCGGTGATTGTGGATGCCGCGTCAGAGTACGACCTGCGCGCATTTTTGGCCCACGGCGCCGACTTGGTGGTCTACAGCGGCCACAAATTTCTAGGTGGGCCCACCAGTGGCATTGTGGCGGGCAGCAGGGCGCTGGTGCGGGCGGCCGCCTTGCAGACCCGTGGCATCGGCCGGGGTATGAAGGTTGGCAAGGAGAGCATTGCCGGCGTGATGGCCGCCCTGCAGGCCTGGGGCCGGCGCGACCATCAGGCCATTCGGGCGCGGGAGCGGCAGGCGCTTGACCTTTGGATGCAGGTGATGGCGCCTAGCGCTGATGTGCATTGCCGCCTGGTGCCTGACCCTACCGGCAACCCGCTCGATCGCCTGCGCGTCACTGTGCTGCCAAGCAGCCATTGGACGGCGCGGCGTTTGGCCGACGCGCTGGCGGCAGCCGACCCGCCGGTCATGGTGCGCGACTACCAGACCGATCTGGGCTACTTCGACCTCGACCCTTGCAACCTGCACCCAGGGGAGGCGGAAAAAGTGGCTCAACAATTGATCGCCTGCTTGCATCTGTGATGCTGCGCTGCAAGATTGCCCGCGGCTTTTGAATGTGCTTAAATGAAAACGGGCTCAATAACATGGCCTCATGGACAGCTGCAAATGGGCAAGCTGCACCACTTGGCCGATCAACAGGAGAACTCTTTATGACAAGTTCACGGCGTTCCATTTTGAAAGCAGGTGCGGCGGCGGCCGCCTTGACCGGCATCGGCGCACCCCATGTGGCGCGCGCCCAGCAAA
>CAJAXU010000375.1 GCA_903948045.1 uncultured beta proteobacterium
AGGCTATTAGCGCTCCCAGCGTATAGGCCAGCACCAGCACCGCCGTGCTGTTGACCAGGGTGATGCCGCGCTCGCGGCTGCTGATGTCGGTCATGGTGAGTGTGTACAAATTGCCGCCAGCGGCGCCCCACACGGCGGCGATCGGCCACATCAGCCAGGTTGCATCTTGCACGCCCAAAAGGACAAAGGACGCCGCCAGCAGCAGCGCCACCAGCGCCAGCATCAGCGTGCGCCGGCCTTGTGCCGGGTTGGCCAGGCGGTCGATCAGCATGCCTGTGGGGAATGCCAGCAACATGCCGCCCAGGCCGCTCACCGATACCAGCAAAGTGGCCGCGCCCGTGGGTAGCCCCAGTGTCAAGCCATACAAGGGCAAGATGGACGCCAGGCCGAGTTCAAAAAAGCCGCCTACAAAGCCCGCAAGCATGACGACCGGGTGCGCTGCCACCGCGTGCATAAGGCCCGCAAGGCCGACTTTGGCCGAATCGGCATCGTGTTCGGGCGGCGTGCGTGGCACCAGCGCCGTCCAGCCTAGGCCCACCACCAAAAAGCCAATCACCACCCACAACGCGTACGGGCTGCCGTCGCCCAGCCAGGCCAAAAGCGCCGGGCCCATGACAAACGTCAGGCCGATCATGGTGGCGTAGGCCCCGATGTAGCGGCCGCGCTGGTCGGGCGGGGTGAATTCGGCGATGAATGACTCCGCCAGCACCCAACGCAGTCCCCCGGCTACGCTGGCGCACAGCTCCAGCGCAAACCAGATTTCTAGCCGGGTGGTCAGCAAAAAACCAAACGCGGTGGCCAGTGGCACGGTAGACGCCAGCCACAGCGCGCGCCTGCGCCCGATGCGGCGCGTGAGCTGCGAGGCAAAGGGCGTGATCAAAAAGATTCCCAGCCACGACGTGGCCGCAAACAGGCCGGCCACGGTGTTGGACACCTCGTCGCGGCGCAGCAGCAAAAGCAGCAGCGGCGAGAGCATAAAAATGCCCGTGAGCTGGAACAGCGTCGAGCCAAAAATCGCCAGCAAACCCTGGCGCGATGCGGTGCGCACCGGCTGCACCGGGTTCAACCCGCACTGCCCAACGCCAGACCCGCGTGCTCGCGCAGCGGGTGGAAGTGGATTTTGGGAAAGCGCTCTTGCGCCAGGCGCACGTCGTACGGGCTGGTGCACAAATAGGCCAGGGTATTGGCCGCGTCACGCGCCATGCGCATCGGGTAGGCATCGCAAAACGCCTTCAGCTCGGCCGGGGTGTCGGCGGTGATCCAGCGCGCGCCGGTGTACTGGCAGCCTTCCAGCCGGATGTCGGCGTCGTACTCGCCTTTGAGGCGGTGCTGCACCACTTCGAACTGCAGTTGGCCGACAGCGCCAAGCAGCATATTGCCGCCGATCTCAGGGCGGAACACCTGAATCGCACCTTCTTCGCCCAGTTGCGCCAAGCCCTGTTGCAGCTGCTTGGTCCGCAAGGGGTTGCGCAGCACCACGGTCATGAACAGCTCGGGCGCGAAGAAGGGCAGGCCGGTGAACTGCAAGTTAACGCTGCCATCGGTGATGGTGTCGCCCAGTTGCACGCCGCCGTGGGTGGTAAAGCCGACGATGTCACCGGCGTAGGCTTCTTCTACCGCCTCGCGACGCTGGCTCATGAAGGTCACCACGGAGGTGGGGCGCAGCTCTTTGGCGGTGCGCATGATTTTGAGTTTCATGCCCGGCGTGTACTTGCCCGAAGCCATGCGCACGAAGGCGATGCGGTCGCGGTGGTTGGCGTCCATATTGGCCTGCACCTTGAACACCACGCCAGAGAAAAATTCGTCTTCTGGCTGAATCTCCTTGACCACCGGTTGGCGGTTCACCAGCGTGGAGCTTGTGCGCGACTGGGGCGACGGTGCCAGGTCGACCAGGGCGTCCAGTACTTCCATCACACCAAAATTGTTCACGCCGGAGCCGAAGAACACCGGGGTTTGTTTGCCCGCTAAAAAGGCGTCGTGGTCATAGGCGGGGGAGGCTCCGGTGGCCAACTCCATGCTCTCCATGGCGGTCGCGAACTCGTGGCCAAAGCGTTTGAGCAGCGTGGCCTGATCGCTTAAAGGGATGGTAGTGAAGTCTTTGGGGCCGCGGTCGCTGCCGGGCTCAAACACGGTCATGGCCTGTGTGCGCAGGTTGATGATGCCGCCGAACAGCTTGCCCTGGCCCACGGGCCAGGTCATGGGCACGCAGGGCATGCCGAGTTCGCGTTCGATCTCGTCCAGGATATCCAATGGCTCGCGCACTTCGCGGTCCATCTTGTTGACGAAGGTGATGATGGGCGTGTCGCGCTGGCGGCA
>CAJAXU010000376.1 GCA_903948045.1 uncultured beta proteobacterium
GGGTCATGCTCCACCACCACCAGCGTGTTGCCGGCGTCGCGCAGGCGCTGCATGGCCACGATGATGCGGTGCATATCACGCGGGTGCAGGCCGATGCTGGGCTCGTCCAGCACAAACAGGGTATTGACCAGCGAGGTGCCGAGCGCCGTGGTGAGGTTGATGCGCTGCACCTCGCCGCCCGACAGGGTGCGGCTTTGCCGGTCCAGCGTGAGGTAGCCGATGCCGACCTCGCACAGGTACTTGAGGCGGGTGCCAACCTCGTCAAACAGCAGTTTGAGGGTTTGCAGCTCGGCCTCGGAGGTGACCACCGCGAGCGACGTGGCATTGGCCGCCAGCCGTGTCTGCATCGCCTCAAAAAAGCGGCGCAGCCTGTCCAGCGGCATCAGCATCAGGTCGTGCAGGCACAGCCCCGGCAGTGCTTCGAGCTGTGCGCGCGACCAGGCCACGCCAGCCGGCAGAAAGCGCTGGGCTGGCGCCAGCACGGCGTCGGCATCGGCGCCACTGCCAATGCGCCAGAGCAGGCTTTCGGTCTTCAGGCGGGCGCCGCTGCACACCGGGCAGGGGGTGTAGCTGCGGTACTTGGACAGCAGCACCCGGATGTGCATCTTGTAAGACTTGGTCTCCAGGTACTCAAAAAAGCGCTTGACGCCAAACCAGTGCTGGTTCCACTTGCCGTTCCATTGCGGCGAACCGTTGATCACCCAGTGCTGCTGCTCGGGCGTGAGCTTGTTCCAGGGCGTGTCGCGCGGGATGCCGGCGGCTTCGGCGTGGCGCATCAGGTCGTCCTGGGCCTCCTGCCAGGCCGGGGTCTGGATCGGCTTGATGGCGCCAGCCCGCAGCGTGAGCTTGTCGTTCGGAATCACCAGGCCGTAGTCAACGCCGATCACGCGGCCAAAGCCCCGGCAGGTGTCGCAGGCCCCCACCGCCGAATTGAAGGAAAACATCGAGGCAATCGGGTCGGCGTAGCGCAGGTCGCTGTCGGGGCAGTGCAGCCCGGTGGAAAACTTCCACAACTCGGCCACGCTCTCGCCGTCGGCGCCCAGCACATACACCGCCAGCCGGCCGCTGCCGCGCTTGAGCGCGGTCTCGATCGCCTCCACCACGCGGGCGCGCTCAGCCGTAGCCAGCCGAAAGCGGTCAGCCACCACATCGAGCACCTTGCGCGGCCCGCTCGGGCTGGCCACCTCACGCTCGGCCTGCACCCGGGTGAAGCCGCTGACCGACAACCACTGCGCCACCTCGTCGGGCGTGGCACTGGCCGGCAGTTCCACCGGAAAGGTCAGCACCACCCGAGCCTCGGCCAGGGCCGGCCCCAGCGCGGCCTGCCGCGCCTGCAACTCGGCGTAAATGCTGTCAGGGCTGTCATGCCGCACCGGCTGCGCGGTGACCCGGTCAAACAGCTGGCCAGCCCGGGCAAACAGCAGCTTGAGGTGGTCATTGAGCTCGGTCATGGTGCCCACCGTGGAGCGCGACGAGCGCACCGGGTTGGTCTGGTCAATCGCAATCGCCGGCA
>CAJAXU010000377.1 GCA_903948045.1 uncultured beta proteobacterium
GCAACTGCTGATCCAAACAGCGCCGCATGACGCCGTTACCAAGGCGGCTGCGGCGCCAAGCGAGGCGCCAGCACCCTACAAGCCTGCCCTGTCAGGGCCAGCCATGAACCCGCAAGACAACCCGGATGTGGTGTCAGGCCAATCTGAAGTGGACGACCTGCTCGCCAGCCTGGGTTTCTAAGGCCGAATTTCTGAGGGGTGCGCACGGCAAAGTGCCCCCTGAATAGCCCGCTTTTCGGGCTTTAGTTGGCGCAGTGCGTCACGACAATGGTGCCAACTTCACAGTTTGGCCACCATGGAATCCAGCAGTCAGGACCGCAATTTACCCGCCTCGGAGCGCAAGCTTCAAAAGGCCCGCGAAGACGGTCAGGTCACGCGCTCTAGGGAGTTGTCCAACCTGGCGGTGCTGGGCGTCGGCGCGATTAGCGTGCTGGCGCTGTCGCCACTGTTGTTTGGCCAGCTCAAGACCCAACTCGTCCAGCAACTGTCGTTTGATACCCGCGTCATGGCAGACCAGGCCAGCATGCTGCAGCGCCTGAGTGACATGGTCAGCATCGGGCTGCTGGGCTGCGTGGTGTTTGCGCTGATCGTCAGTGCTGCCGCCGTCTTGAGTACCGTGGCCGCCGGAGGCTGGGTGACCAGCCTCAAACCCATCATGCCGGACTTCAGCCGTGTCAACCCGCTCACCGGCCTAGGCAACATGTTCACCAAGGACAAGCTGTCCGAAGTGGTGAAGATGACGTTCATCACGGCAGTAGTCATCACACTGGGCGCGGTTTACCTGAGCAGCAGCTTGCATTCGCTGGCGATGCTGGTCCTGCAGCCTTCCACGGCGGCCCTTGAGCACCTGAGCACCTGGCTGACCCGCGGCATGGGCATGCTCTTGTTGGTGATCCTGTTGGTGGCCATGGTGGACGTGCCCTTGCAAATGTTCCTGCACAAATCCAGGCTCAAGATGTCACACCAAGAGGTGAAGCAGGAGCACAAGGAATCCGACGGCAACCCGCAACTCAAGGGCAAGCAGCGTCAGCGCCAGCGCGAGATCTCGCAGGGCAACAGCATTGCGGCCGTGCCCAAGGCAGACTTCGTGCTGATGAACCCGACCCACTTTGCGGTGGCGATCCGCTATGACGACAAGACCATGCGGGCGCCGCAGGTGGTGTCCAAGGGCGCCGACCTGCTGGCTTTCAAGATTCGCGACATAGCCAAGCACCACGCCATCCCGGTGCTGCAGTCGCCCATGCTGGCGCGGGCCCTGTACGCCAATGCCGAGCTGGACAAAGACATCCCCGCCAGCCTGTACACCGCCGTGGCCCAGGTGCTGGCTTATATCTACCGGCTCAAGGCTGCCATGCGTGGCGATGGCCCTATGCCCGGGGAGCCACCGCAACCCTTTGTGCCCGCTGAACTCGATCCCCTGTCCAAAGTCGTGGCGAACACGGTCAAACCATGAACCCACAACTCAAGTCATTACAAAAGTGGTTTGGCGGCCACGCGGCGCTGATCCAGGGCGCAGCCACCCCGATGCTGGTGGTGGCGATTCTGGCCATGATGGTGCTGCCCCTGCCGACCTGGCTGCTCGACACTTTTTTCACGTTGAACATTTCCGTCGCACTGATGGTGATGATGGTCGCCGCCTACATGCTGCGGCCGCTGGATTTCTCGGCCTTTCCGGCCGTCTTGCTGCTCACCA
>CAJAXU010000378.1 GCA_903948045.1 uncultured beta proteobacterium
ACGCCACCCCTTAGGCGGGACCATGCGCTTTGATCTGGAGCACCTGGCAAGTCCGGTGGCCTACAAACTGTTGGCCGCCACTGTTGTGCCACGGCCGATTGCCTGGGTGACCACGGTCAATGCCCAAGGTCAGCCTAATGCGGCGCCGTACAGCTTTTTCAACATCATGGGTTCGGCGCCGCCCACGCTCGCCATCGGCTTGCTGGCTGATCCGGCACGGGGTTTCAAGGACACGGCGAGCAACATCATGGCGGTGGGCGAATTCGTGGTCAACCTGGTGCCCGAGGCGCTGGTGCGGCAGATGAACATCACCGCTGTGGACGCCCCCACCGGCATCAATGAACTGGATCTGGCTGGGCTGGCGCCAGCCGCGTCCACCCATGTACGCCCGCCACGCATCGCGGCCAGCCCGGTGTCGTTTGAACATCCGCACCCACGACACCTTTGAACTGCAACGCCCCACCTGGGCCAGCTGGAACGCCGAGCAGGCGAAAAACGCTAGCTGAGGCGACCGCGCATGGCTTCAGTCAAAAATGTCGTCCAGCCAAGACTTTTTGCGGTACCGCGGGTAGTGCGGGCTGCCGCGGTGGTCTGAGTCCTGGTAATCGGGTTTGGCGGGTGGCCTCGGGCTCGGTGTTGGCGCCTGCGGCACGGCGGCGGCGGCCCGCTCCAGCAGTTTGTCCAGTTCGCCCCGGTCCAGCCACAGGCCGCGACAGGCAGGACAGTAGTCAATTTCGATCCCCTGGCGTTCGGACATGACCAGGGTGGTGTCGGGGCAGTGAGGGCACTTCATAAGACTTGCCATCCCTGCAGCGTCGGGCGCTGGTGCGTGCGTTGCAGGTGGCGCACCAAGACGCGGGTGGCGCGGCCCAGTGAGCGGTCAAGGGCGAAGCGCACGCGTTCAACGGCCAGCTCGCGCAACTGGCTTGCATTGGCATCGCGGGATTCAAAAATAACTCGCATTGAAGGTTCTCCAAAGGGTTGACCAAACTTGACGATAAGAGCCCGAAGCGCTTTAAAAAAGCAGGCAATTTCTTATCTAGATTCACAAAAAATCCGTGCCTTAGGCTACGACTTGGCGTTTCGCACACTCAGCAGCATGGTCACCGCCAGGATGCCCACCACCACGCCCAACGACACACTTACCGGGATTTTGTACACATCAATCAGGCACATCTTGGTGCCGATGAACACCAAAATCACGGCCAGCCCGTAGTTCAGCAGATGGAACTTGTCGGCCACGGCGGCCAGCAGAAAGTACATGGCGCGCAAGCCCAGAATGGCAAACACATTGCTGGTCAGCACGATGAAGGGGTCACTGGTGATGGCAAAAATGGCGGGGATGGAGTCCACCGCAAAGATCACGTCGGTGAGCGCAATCAGGCAGATCACCATGAACAGCGGCGTGGCAATTTTTTTGCCGTTTTCAACGGTCCAGAAATTCTCCCCGTCGTAGCTCTTGCTGACCGGCAGCAGCTTGCGCAGCAACTTCAAGGCGGGGTTGTCGTCCAGGCTGGGCTCCTTGCCAGCGGCCCACCACATCTTCACGCCGGTGAGCACCAGGAACGCGCCGAACACGTACAACACCCAGTGGAACTCCGCCAACAGCCAGCCCCCCACCAGGATCATGACGGTGCGCAGCACGATGGCGCCAATGATGCCGATCATCAGCACCCGCTTCTGGAACGCCGTGGGCACGGCAAAGTAGGTAAAGATCAGCAGAAAGACAAAGATGTTGTCCACCGCCAACGACTTTTCAATCAGGTAGCCGGTCAAAAATTCCAGCGACTTGGTGTTGGCGATCACGGTCGATCCGGTCGCGTCTTTGACGGCCCACCAAAACAAGCCGTTGAACAAAAAACTCAACGCAATCCAGACCAGGGACCAATTGAGCGCAGCCTTAACGCCAATGTCCTGTGCGCCCTGCTTTTTCAGCACCACAAAATCAATGAATAACGACACCAGCACGATGCCGCCGAAAGTGGCCCACAGCCAGAGAGGAGCAATAGTTTGCATCAATGAACTCGTCAGTTGAAGTTGATCCGCCAGCCGGCCATGACGCGCTTTTCACCGATCCTCACCCCGCGCAGAAGCTTGGCAAGACCAGTCGGCTGGTTCTGGTGCTATTTTTACTGAATATGACGCAGCCAAACCCCCTAAAAATTGGAGTGTTTTGCTGCCTTTGCCTGTGACTAAGCCACTATTGACCGTGCCCTTGAGCTGCAGCAAACGAACCGCACCTAGGCAACATCCTCAACCATAGCCCTTAGTTGACAGGTGGTGGCCTGGAGATTGTGGTGGCGTCCTGCGAAAGGCACTGGATCAAGGCCTCGGCCCTATCCCATGGCCCAAACCCGGAGGCCGGGTTGAGATGGCCCACCAGGCCAAGGTCCTCGAATTCGCTGCCCCAGTCACGGGCCAGGTCCTGCACCCGCTCAAAGGATGCCAGCGGATCATTGCGACTGGCCGCCACAAGGCTGCGAAACGGCAGTCGCGCGCGGGGCACCGGCAGCCAGCCACCCGCCCGCAGGCTATCCAGCGACGGGTAGCCCGCCGGCATGGGGTGATCAAAGTCTGGCGGCGTGGCCAGCAGGCAAGCGGCCACGCGATGCGCCTGCCGTGTCACGGCAGCCCAATGGACCATCATCACGCAGCCGCCACTGTGGGCCACCACCACCACCGGTCCGTCAATGAGCAACAAGGCGTGTTCGATGGCTGCCAAGCGGGCCGCGCAATCCAGGTTGGCGCGACCCATGGGCGGAACCACATGAACTTTGGCCAAACGGCCCGCCAAATGTGTTTGCCAATGCGCTTCAACCTCATCCCGCAGACCCGGAACGATCAAGACCGTGGGAGATGCACTTGAGTTCATGCGCTCGCCTGGTGCAAGGTTTTAATAGGGCCGATCGCCGATGATTGCGGCGCGGTCCATCTTGCGGGGGGCGGGCCAGTAGTCCATCACCGCATAGTGCTGAGTGCAGCGGTTGTCCCAAATGGCAACGCTGTTGGGCCGCCACTTGAACCGCACCTGGTATTCCGGGATGCTGGCCTGGCTGAGCAGGTAATTGAGCAACTGGCTGGCACCCGGCGTCTTGTCCATCCCGAAGCGCACATTCTCCGGCGTGTGGTAGTTCGCGAAATGGGTGGTGAAGCTGCAGACGTTCAAGACCTTTTCACCGGTCTCAGGGTGCGTTCTGACCACCGGATGCTCTGCGGGCGGATTTTGGGCCGCCAGCCGGGCACGGGCGTCGGGCGCCAGCACCGCACCGAAAGAATGTTCGATGCTGCTCTTGGCACGCAGCGGGTCGATGCGCTTCTTGATGTCATCCGGCAGGTTCTGATACGCCTCCACCATGTTCACCCAGATGGTGTCGCCGCCTATGGGTGGGCACTCGATACAACGCAGGACGCAGCCCATCGCCGGCGTCTGTCGCCAGAGCCCGTCGGAGTGGTAGTTGTTCTCGTAATTCTCGCGTTTGTCGCTGCGGTAGATTTGAACCAGCCCAGGGTATTCCGGGTCACTGTCGAGCGCAGGATGGTCTTCCAGATCGCCGAAACGGCGTGCAAAGGCCACGTGCTCGGCCTTCGAGATCGCCTGGTCACGCAAAAAGATCACGCGGTGTTTGAGCAAAGCCGCCTTGATCTCGGCAAAGAGGTCTGCGTCGCGGGAGGCGTCCCCCAGATTGACGCCCGATATCTCGGCGCCGATGGCAGGGGTGAGTGCTTGAATTTTCATCGTGTGTCGTGCCAGTTAAACCACAAAGATCGAGGAGCCCGTCGTTTTGCGCCCCTCAAGGTCACGGTGCGCCTGGATGGCGTCTTCCAGTGCGTAGCGCTGGTTGATTTCAATCCGGATGCGGCCCGACGCCACATGCCCGAAAAGCTCATCGACCAGTTCCTGTTTTTCGAGCGGGTCGGCGATGTAGTCGGCCAGGCCCGGGCGCGTCACATAGACGGAGCCCTTGCGCGCCAGGATGGCGGGGTCAAAAGGTGGGACCTTTCCTGAGGCGGTGCCCACGCACACCAGCAGCCCGCGCCGCTTGAGCGAATTCAGCGACGACTCAAACGTGGCCTTGCCCACACTGTCGAACACCACACTGACCCCGGAGCCACTGGTGATCTCGCGCACGCGCTGGGCAACATCCTCGTGGCTGTAGTTGATGACGTGGTCACAGCCATTGGCCCGCGCCACATCGGCCTTGGCCTCAGTGGACACGGTGCCGATCACCGTCAAGCCGAGCAACTTGGCCCATTGGGACACGATCAAGCCCACGCCACCGGCTGCGGCATGGAGCAAGACCGCTTCGCCGGCCCTGAAAGGGTAGATCTTGCGGCACAGATAGGCGGCCGACAGGCCACGCATCGTCATCGCGGCGGCCTGTTCACTGCCAATCGCGTCCGGCAGCTTGATCAACACATCGGCTGCCAGAATGCGCTCCGCGCTGTACGCGCCCAGCGTATTGGTGAAGCCGGTATAGGTCACGCGGTCGCCTACAGCCACCCCCGCGACACCAGGGCCCACGGCCTCCACAACCCCTGAGGCCTCATTGCCAATCAGGCTGGGCAGGGGCACTGGGTAGATGCCGCTGCGAAAATAGGTATCGGCAAAGTTGAGACCCACCGCCACGTGGCGCAGGCGGACCTCGCCGGGGCCGGGCTCCCCCACGTCTCGTTGCTCGAAGCGCAAGACTTCGGGTCCGCCGGGTTCATAGAATTTGACGACAGTGCTCAGATCGACCTCCTGCAGGCGAATAAAAAAACGCCGGTTGGGCCTTGCCTTGCCCTAACCGATTACTCCATTTGGAGATTGATGTCCGTCGCGATGGATTTCCAGATCGCGATGTCCTTCACGATGATTTTTTTGAATTCTTCGGCGGTTTTCTTGGGCGGCGGCTCAAAGTTCATGGTCTCCATGCGCTTGCCCATGTCGGGCGACTGCAGGATCTTGTTGATTTCAGTGTTCAGACGCTGGGTCAGCCCAGCCGGCATGTCGGCAGGCCCCAGCACGCCAAACCAACCCACGGCATCAAACGGGTAACCCTGTTCCCCCATCGTCGCAATGCTGGCAGTGCGCGGCACACGGGTACCACCGCTGATCGCGATCCCTTTCATTTGCCGCGCTTCCAGCATGGGCACCGGTGTGGCGGGGTCAGCCCAACCGATCGGGAGAATTCCGGCAGCGAGGTCGTTCACGATCTGCGGCGTGGTCTTGTAGGGCACGTGGTCCATGGCAAGGCCCGCCTTCTTCTTGAGCCATTCAGTGGTGAGATGCGCCGATGTGCCGGCGCCCCAGGTGCCATAGGTGTATTTGTTCGGGTTGGCTTTGACCAGGGCGACCAGTTCCTGCAGGTTGTTGGCGGGAATGCTCTTGCCGACCATGAGAATGATCCCGCCGACCGCCGTCTGTGCGATGGGCGTCAGGTCTTTGGCCGGATCGTGATTCATCTTGGCAATCACCGCAGGCGCCACCGTGATGAATGATGCGTTCGAATACAGCAGCGTGTAACCGTCGGGCTTGGCGCGCGCCACGATCTGGCCGGCCACCATGCCGCTGGCGCCTGGCTTGTTGTCCACGATGATGGTCTGATTCAGGGCGGCACCCAGCTTCTGCGCCAGTTCCCTGGCCATGATGTCGACCCCCGAACCGGCGCCCGAGGCGACGACCAAGGAGATGGGTTTGCTGGGCCACGTGTCCTGGGCGTGTGCGCCTGCAGTCAGCGACACGGCGGCGATGGCCATCAACATGTGACGGCGGAAGTCAGAAACCTGTTTGTTCAAAATATGTCTCCTTGTGTTGGCAATTGGCAAGAACCCGGCGGGCGCTCAGTCTGGACGACGCAGAAAGCCCTGATTGCCCCCGTTGCGGTTGGGTGCAAAGCCGTTTTCACGCAGGGTTTCCTCCGCTGTCTCGTAAGTCACGCCGATCTTCATGATCTGACGCGCCTGTTGGCCCGTGGCGATGGGGCGCCCGAGCTCGCCGGCGATGCGAACCAGTTGCCGGATCTGTTCCACAGAGCTCATCTTTCCGGTGCGGTTAGGTGCCCACAGCACATCTTCAATGCCGCAGCGCACATGCAGGCCCAGGGCGATGCCGATCACGTTGATCGGCAGCACATTGAGCACCGAGCTTTCCACGGTGAACACCGCGCCGTCTGGCGCAGCGCGCAGCATATTGGCCAGGTTGAAGATGTTGGCCTGATCCATACCGCCACTGATGGCCACCCAGTTCATCACCAGCGGGCCCTTGTAAACGCCGCGCCGAATCAGGCGCTCTATCGTCTCAAAGCTATTGATGTTGTAAACCTGAAACTCGCTCTGAATCCCTGCGGCGCTCAGACGCCGGATGTGTTCCTCGTACCAACTGGGGTTGGACGGCACGATCATGTCCTTGTAAGTGGCGTACAACCCTGGCGAGCCGCGCGACAGCCCCTGAAAATCTTCAATGCCAGCGTGCTCGGTCACGTTCATTTGTGTGGTGTTGACCGTGACCGTGACCTGATCGGGTTTGGGATCGAGGTCGGCCAGCATGTGGCGAGTGTCATCGCTCAACCATTTGGCGGCCTCGCCCTCGTTTTCAGGCGCGAACGAGATCGAGCCACCCACCTGAATCACCATGTCCGGCACCGCTTTGCGCACGCCGGCAATCATTTCGTTGAACATCGACAGGCGCTTGCTGCCCTTGCCGTTGGCTTCACGCACATGGAGATGCAAAACCGTGGCGCCGGCTTCATAGCAGTCGACGGCTTTCTGAATCTGGTCTTCCATGCTGATCGGGATGTCTTCCGGGAAGTCTGACGGAATCCAACCCGGCGCATACGGAGCCGCGGTGATGATCAGGGGCGGCTGATTTTCAGGGTAAAGGTGGCCATCGAGAAAGTTCATGGTGAAGTACGTCCAGGTTTGCAGGGGTGTGCAGGGGTGTGCAGGGGTGTTCCGTGGCGCAGTATCTGGCGCAAAACCATTTGTCTTTTGCTTTTTTGGGTCAACCATTTGCTATATTGGGCGCCACCCGGTTCTGCAAACCCCGCTGCCTTGGCACCCCTCACCTCCCACCCCGTCCACAGCGCGCCTTGGCTCGTGCGCAGTGCCAGCCTGAGCGGCTACATGGCGTTGGTCCATTCGCTGGGCCGGGACCCTGCGCTTTTCATGCGCACGGTGGGCCTGACCCCCGAGTGCCTGCAGGACCCGGAAACCCTGATCCCCAGAGACGCGGCCCGCGAGCTGCTGGAAATCACGGCGCGCGCTACCCGCACGGAAGACTTCGCGCTGCAAATGGCTGCACAACGCAAGCTCTCCACCCTGGGGCCCATCAGCCTGGTGCTCAGGGAGGAGGCCACCGCCAGGCAGGCGGTCAATACCCTCTGCCGATTTTTGAAGCTGGTGAACGCCTCACTCATCATCACGGTGGAAGACGCCGGCGACGTGGTCATCATCCGCGAAGATTTGCTGTCCAGCCCAGGGCTGCCCATGCGCCAGTCCGTGGAACTGGCGGTGGGCACCCTGTATCGCATGCTGAGCGAATTGGCGGGGCCGGGCTGGACGCCGCGCGACGTCTGCTTTATCCATCGCCCACCCGCCAATGCGTCGGCGCACCGGGCTTTCTTCGGGCGCCCTGTGAAGTTCAACCAGGAGTTCAATGGCCTGGTCTGTGCGGCGGCGGACTTGGCGCGGCCTCGCCAATTGAGCGACCAGGGCGTTGCAGCCCTGGCGCGCAAATTTCTGGAGGATGCGCTGCGGTCTCGCGGCGACAGCGTGCAGGCCCTGTGCACGCAGATCATTCTGGCGCTCCTGCCGGGCGGGGAATGCAGTGCCGCGCAGGTGGCCAGGCTCATGCACAAGGACCGCCGGTCTCTGCACCGTCAACTTGCGGCCCAGGGGCTGTCCTACGGTGTGCTGCTCGACCAGGTCCGCGTCGACCTGGTCAAACGGCACCTGCGGGAGAGTGACCTGCCTTTGAGCGAGGTCTCCGGCCTACTGGGGTTCACCCGGCTCAGCAGTTTCAGCCACTGGTTTCAGGGGCATTTCGGGTGCAGCGCCTCGCAATGGTGCCAAGTGAATCGCCCTGACGGCGTCTGAACTGGGGGCGCGTGCCAAGCCCCTATCATTCAAGCCATGGACCTAACGCAAACGCCCCAAGCCTTCATCCAACGTTGGCAGGGCGTGACTGCCAGCGAGCTGGCCAGTGCGCAGAGCTTTGTGATGGGCCTGTGCGAGCTGCTGGCCGTGCCCAAGCCGCACCCCACGGACGCGCAGGACTACATGTTTGAGCGCCCGGTCACCTTCATGCACGGCGACGGCTCCAGCAGCGCCGGCCGCATCGACTGCTACCGCCGCGGCCACTTTGTGCTGGAGGCCAAAAAGCTGCGCGCCGGCACCCACACCAAAGGTTTTGACGACGGCCTGCTGCGCGCCCGCAGCCAGGGCGAGGCCTATGCCCGCGCCCTGCCCGCTACTGAGGGCCGGCCGCCCTTTGTGCTGGTGGTAGACGTGGGCACCGTCATTGAGGTGTACGCCGAGTTCAGCCGCAGCGGCGGCACCTACACGCCATTTCCCGACCCGCGCAGCCACCGCATCGCCCTGGCCGACCTGGCCCAGCCCGAGGTGCTGGCGCGCCTGCGCCGCATTTGGCAAGACCCCGACAGCCTGGACCCGGCCCGCATCAGCGCCCAGGTCACGCGCGAGGTGTCGCAACGGCTGGCCCTGCTGGCGCGCTCGCTGGAGCAATCGGGCCACCCGGCGCCCCAGGTGGCGGCCTACCTCACCCGCTGCCTGTTCAGCATGTTTGCCGAAGACGTGGCCCTGCTGCCCCAGGGCGCGTTTCTGGGCCTGCTGCAAACACACCGGCAAGACCCCGCCGCGCTGCAACACATGCTGCGCATCCTCTGGGCCGACATGGACGTGGGCGGCTTCTCGGCCGCGCTGGTAGGCCCGGTGCTGCGCTTTAACGGCAAATTGTTCAAAGGCGCGCAGGCCGACGGCTACAGCCTGCGCCTGAGCGCCGATCAGATTGACCTGCTGATTCAGGCTGCCAAAACCAACTGGCGCGAGGTGGAGCCCGCCATCTTCGGCACCCTGCTGGAGCGCGCCCTTGACCCCACCGAACGCCACGCGCTGGGCGCGCACTTCACCCCCCGCGCCTATGTGGAGCGCATGGTGCTGCCCACCGTGATCGAGCCGCTGCGCGCCGAGTGGGCCAACGCCCAGGCCGCCGCCCTGCTGCTGGCCCACGAAGCCGCCGAGCTGGAGGCGCATCCGCCCGCTGTCAGCAGCAAAAAAGACTTTGCCGCGCTGGACCGGCACAGCGCCGCCGTGCGCGCCAAATGGCGCGAAGCGCGCGAGCAGGTGAAAACCTTTCACCACCGCCTGTGCACACTGCGCGTGCTCGATCCAGCCTGCGGCAGCGCCAACTTCTTGTACGTGACGCTGGAGCACCTCAAACGCCTGGAGGGCGAGGTGCTGAACCAGCTCGACGCGCTGGGCGACACCCAGGACACGCTGGACCTGGGGCGCGAAACCGTCACCCTGCAGCAACTGCGCGGCGTCGAGCTCAATGAGCGCGCCGCCGCCCTGGCCGAGCTGGTGCTGTGGATCGGCTACCTGCAGTGGCACATCCGCACCAACGGCCGCGCCAGCGTGGCTGAGCCCGTGGTGCACGACTACGGCAACATCGAACACCGCGACGCCGTGCTGGCCTACGACAGCACCGAGCCGATGACCGACGCGGCAGGCCAGGTTGTTACCCGCTGGGACGGCGAGACCTTCAAGCCCCACCCGGCCACCGGGCAAGCGGTGCCCGACGAAGCCGCGCAGGTGGTGCAGTGGCGCTACCTGAACCCCCGGCCTGCCGCATGGCCCCAGGCCGACTTCATCTTAGGCAACCCGCCGTTCATTGGCGCGGGCGCCATGCGCGCCGCTTTGGGCGACGGCTACGCCCAGGCCCTGCGTGGCGCCTGGCCGCAGGTGCCCGAGAGCGCGGACTTCGTCATGTACTGGTGGCAGCGCGCCGCCAGCCTGGTGGCCAGCGGCCAGGCCCAGCGCTTTGGCCTGATCACCACCAACAGCCTGCGCCAGACCTTCAACCGGCGCGTGGTGCAGAGCGCCCTGGCCGGCGACGCCCTGTCGCTGGCCTACGCCATCCCCGACCACCCCTGGGTGGACAGCGCCAATGGCGCCGCCGTGCGCATTGCCATGACGGTGGGCGTGGCCGGCGCGGGCAGCGGCCGGCTGCTGACGGTGCACAGCGAACACAGCGGCGCCGATGGCGAGGTGGCCGTGCAACTGACCGAACAGCAGGGCCTGCTGCACGCGGATTTGCGCGTGGGCGCCAATGTGGCGGCGGCCCGGGCCTTGCAAGCCAACGGCGGCGTGTCGTCGCCCGGCGTCAAGTTGCACGGCGCGGGCTTTATCGTCAGCAGGGCCGAGGCCACCGCCCTGGGCCTGGGCACGGTGCCGGGGCTGGACCAGCACATCCGCGAGTACCGCAACGGCCGCGACCTCACTGCCAGCCCGCGCGACGTGCTGGTGATCGACTTGTTCGGCCTGGCCGCTGACGAGGTGCGCAGCTGCTTCCCCGCCGTTTACCAATGGCTGCTGGAGCGGGTCAAGCCCGAGCGCGACCAAAACAACAGGGCGGTCTACCGCGACGCCTGGTGGCTGTTTGGCGAACCCCGCAAGGATTTGCGTCCAGCGCTGAAAGGCCTGCCGCGCTACATCGCCACCGTCGAAACCGCCAAGCACCGCACCTTTCAGTTTTTGGACATCAGCGTGCTGCCCGACAACAAGCTGATCGCCATCGCCTTGGCCGATGGCCAGCAACTGGGCGTGTTATCCAGCCAGGTGCACACGGCATGGGCGCTGGCGGCGGGCAGCTGGTTGGGCGTGGGCAATGACCCGGTTTACGTGAAGTCGCGCTGCTTTGAAACCTTCCCCTTCCCGTCCGACGACACCGGCCTGACCCCGGCGCTGGCCCAGCGTATCGGGAGCCTGGCCGAACAGCTGGACGCGCACCGTAAAACCTGCCTGGCCGCACACCCGGCGCTGACCCTGACCGGCCTGTACAACGTGCTGGAAAAGCTGCGCAGCGGCGAGGCCCTGAGCGACAAAGACAAAGTGGTTCACACCCAGGGCCTGGTGGGCGTGCTCAAAAGCCTGCACGACGAGCTGGACGCCGCCGTGCTGGCCGCCTACGGCTGGCCCGACCTGGCCCTGGCCGCCAACACCACCACCAGCGCCGACACCGCTATCAACACCGATACCCTGCTGCAGCGCCTGGTGGCGCTCAATGCCCGCCGCGCCCAAGAGGAGGCCAATGGCCTGGTGCGCTGGCTGCGCCCGGCGTTTCAGCGCGGCGCGGCGCTGGGCGAGCAAACCGCGCTAGACACCGGCGATGACGCCGACCCGGCTGCGGACACGGACGCCGAGACCGATGCCACACCGCGCGCCGCCAAAGCCAGCACCGCCTGGCCTGCCGGGCTGGCCGGCCAGATCAAAGCCGTAGCCGATGCGCTGGCCGAGGCCGGCGCCAGCCTCAGCCTGCCCGAGCTGGCTGCCCGCTTCAACGGCAAAGGCCGCTGGCGCGAACGCCTGCCCACCATCCTCGACGCCCTGGTCACCCTGGGCCGCGCCCGCACCCAAGGAGCAGACCGCTGGATCGACGCCCCCCAACGCTGAAGGCCCTAGCCGCCCGCGCGGCGGGCGGGCTGCGGGGCGGGGCTAGTTTGGCATCAAAAGTGCTTCTAGGCCCCGTCGATATTGAATAGTTCGCTATGATTTATATAGCTTTTAGACGCCGCTGGCGCCACATCTATTTGGCGCGCCAGCTATAGTGTTTGGCAAGTACAACTCCCAGCCGCCGGCCCACCCGACAGCATGCCCAGCACAATGCCCACCACCACCACCACCACCACCACCGCCACCAC
>CAJAXU010000379.1 GCA_903948045.1 uncultured beta proteobacterium
ATCTGCAACCGCTTCGCCGCGCAGGGTGATGGTGTAGTGCTTGCCGCTTTGCACACCTCGCAACAATTCCGGAAGCTTCGTCTTGGCCTCGTAAGACCCAACTTCGATATTCATTGTGCTCTCCAGTGACTTGATTAGACTAGTATACAGACCAGTCTGAATTTCTGACGGAAGGATTAATGGTGAAATAGGCGGCCAAGTCCATTTCTAACGTGCAGACCATCACACAATTAGCGTCATGCCTACGCACTTCGATACTTTGCCATCGAATGTCATCCTGCGCTCACAGCCAGCACCAGAGGCTGAAGACTCAATCAGACAGTCCGCAAAATCAGCACGCCCCTCGCCAAACACGCGCAGCGCACGCATCACCTGGTTTGCACGTTCAACCAGTAATTGCATGGTACGCAGAAGTGCATTTAGCGCCTGAGCAATCTGCTTCCTCGCGAGTTCATACGCGGACGTCAGCACCCAATACAACTCCACCACCGACACCCTGGCGATGTAGCCTGGGGTTGTCGCTGGTCAAAGATTCGATCAGTTCGGCAGCTTTGGGCGATTGCACTGGATCGTCCTGCATGATGTAGCGCACCAGGACGTTGGTGTCGCGGCCAATCATCGTGCGACAGCGCCGCCCTTTGCGATGGCCGCACTCATGGAATCGATCGGCACGGTCTTCTTGGGTGGCCCGAACATGCCCTTGAGTGCTGTCACATCACTGGTTGCCGCCACAAACTCGTAGCGGCCTGGCGCGATCAGAACAAATTCAACTCGGTCTCCGGCGCCCAACTTGGGGTCGCTGCGAACATCGACGGGGATGGTGATCTGCCGTTTAGAGGAGAGTGTTGCGGTTGACATAAGAGATGGCTCTTTTTACCTTGCCAAAAAGTAAGGAATGTTCGAGTTCAAGGGGTTCAGCTGGGTCGTTTCGCTTTCAGCTTTGGTTGCACCGCGTTGATCCAAAGAAAAGTTGTGCCGGTGACCTGGCAGATCCTCTCAGACCAGAATGATGGTGTCGCTGTAGCGTGCCACCACCGCATCATGGGTCATCAGCCTCATGGGCTCGGTCAAGGCTTGCGCTACCAACAGGCGATCAAACGGGTCTTGATGGTGTGCTGGCAAGGTCTCAACCGCGACCGTGTGTTCGGCATCAATAGTCAGCATTTGAAAGCCGGACTCCAGAAAATATCGAAGTGCATCGCGACTGGATACTGGCATGTCGCCTCGCCCAAGCGACGACTTGATGGCAATTTCCCAAATGCTCGCAGCGCTGACCCAGACACTTGTTGACGGTGCCTCGATCAGCGCTCTGGCCTTTGGCGACAGCCGTGCACTGTCAGCGATCGCCCAGAGCGCAATGTGGGTATCAAGCAACAGTCTCATCCTCGAGCTTCAAGCCAAAAAGAGCTGCGCAATTTCTGCGTTCTGCTGATCAATGTTGTCGGGGACCTCGAAGAGGCCTTTGGCTACACCGATGCGCTTGACGATCTGTGGCGCGCTAATGGGAACCAAGCGCGCAGCGGGGCGCCCATTTCTCGCAATGATGATCTCAGGCTCGCGCCCGAGCTCAACCGTTTCGACTAGGCGAGAGAGCGTGGACTTAGCCTCAAACATGTTCACGGTGTGCATTGGCAGCCCTTTACAGGTTTCGTCTTTAGTCACGTTATTGGTCTAGTCGGATCTAGCTAAGCGTAATTTTACGAGGCTTTTCGGATTGACTGCGTTGTTTGCGCATGGCCCGTCGCCAAGACTCGCGCGAAAACCTGCCACATCGACAAATTCCTATAGCGGGGGCGGCTTGCGAGTCGATACTGTTCAGGTTCTACACCAGCTGGGAATGGGCGGCAACGCTTGAAATTGAGGCGCTCTATAGCCTCAATCACTGCGAGTTTTCCAAAGATTGCCTAGTTGGTCCAGTTTTCGACTTCTAGGCCCTTCACTCGATCGAAGTCTTTTACATTGTTTGTGACAACTATGGCGCCCATAGCTCGCGCATGTGCAGCAATCATGAGGTCAGCGGCACCGAGCTGGGCAACACGTTTCTTCAAGTCCGTACGGATCTCGGCGTAATGCTTCGCCGCATCTTGAGGCCAGTCCAGCACAGCCAGGTGCAAGACCAAGCTATCGAGAACCGATTGGTTCTGTTTTCGCTTCGCGGCCGCTGAAGCCTGCACACCATCTGTCAATTCGGCAAACGTCACCGCCGACATCACCTGTTGCTGCAGAGGCACCGACTGCACCCTAGCCGCCAGCGCAGGGGACTCACCTCGCATGAGGAAGATGCAGGTATCAGTGTCCAGCATGAACAGTTGACCCGTCAAAACGCTCGCTCCTGAATTGGCATGCGTTCGCGGTGTACCATGAAGTCTGAAGAGACTTTCATGCCTGACGCAAAGAAGCCAGACCAATCAGTCGGACGCGGTGTCAAGACCACACTTTCTCCCTCACGACGAATGAACACCTCACGAACAGAGTCTGGGAATCGATATTCCAGAGGCATGGTGACTGTCTGCGAACGGTTATTCCATCCAACGCGAGCAGTCGGCCTAGGGGTCGGTGTTTGATGTATTGCCATGTATCACAGTATATGGCGATAATCGCCATATGGCAAGCCATATATTAAGTGGCGCTCTACCCTGCGCCGCAGCTTCGATTGGGCTGGCACGAGTGGGTCGGCAAATGAGTTGGATGAATGCTCCATGCAGCGTGACTCCAGGCAGCGCAGGCATCCGTCGGCGACCATGGACTGGGAGCGCTTGGTCTGTACCGCTGCTCGCAATTCACCCGAAAACCGACCACAACCGCCAAGCAGCGCACAGGCCAGGGCCTAGGCACCACCAGCGCAATAGAACCGAATAGACCTGCCGCGAAAAATCTGCTCGGCTCGAGATGCAGAAATCCATCAGCTCGCCAGGTCATCACTCTTATCAACCATCTCCAGCTTGAATTGAAAACCCTCAAAGGTCATCAACATCCGCCCGAATTCTTCCCACGATACATCGCGACCATCGATCACCAGCATGGGCATACGTGATCCCCATAGATCACCCTCGTCCGACATGTCGGCTTCAATCGCGCCCTTCACTTGCATGTCTTTGATCTGAAATCCGGCTCGACCATCCTCCAAGTATTGGGTGGCCAGCGTTCGACGGATTCTGTCTACGAGGCGCCCTAACTGGACAAACCGATCTTCATCAGGCTTACCAACCAGTTGGAATTGGTAGCCCGACGGTTCGTTCTCTTTGAGTTCGTATGCGTCCAGCGTCACGATGGCGCCCAGCAACCGCGTGCGCAAATGGAACTGGTGGACAACCCCATCAGCAGCCGTGATGGATACCGGTTCGAGCGGGTGGTTGTCAAAGTCCTCAATGCCGGAGAGCTGCGCGACCTCTGTGTTGAAACACTGAGTGCACAGTAGCAGGGCCCCGGCCTTGGTAGTGAAGTGTGTGAGGTCATGCGCAGGCACCAATTTGCAGCAGCGCTCGCAGGGTGTGGATTTCACTGGGTGCCCCTTTCTGTAGGGTTGAGCGCTTCGAATTCCGTTTGAGGGATATATCCGATGCAGTTCACCATATTCGCGGCGGCCAGCATCACATATCTGTCAGAGTCTTCGGGACTGACGCGCCTTGACCAATTGGCGGTTTCCACTTGCACATAGGCGAGCAATGCTTGTTCTGGGTGTTTGGCAACGAACTGAAGGACCAGTTCATGCCGTAGTTGAGCATCAACGTCCATACCGAATTTGACGGTTTTGACGTACCGTTCCATGCAGGCATCGACCTCGTCAGCCGTAATGGCAGGCCAGTTGAGCCCAGTCTCTTTCATCGAGAGGTAGCAGACAAAGAGTATGTTGAGGAGGAACTCCATCTTTTCATAGGAGACACCGAACTTGCGCTGCGCCAGGAATGACGCAAAGAGCGCGGGCTGCTCCCGAGCGAGCTCGTCGGCCAGTCGCCCTTTGTCGGTCAAGTCCATGGCCGCCAGTGTTGCGACGGCCTGCCCTACCTGCGCGATGGAGATCTTGCCCCGGAACGTGTCGGCGGCGAGTGGGTTGTTGTCAGACATCAGGTCAGCTCAAGTAGATCCACGAACAGAAGACCCTCATCCCAAGGGATGCATGACATATTGCCTGGTTCATAGCGAAAATAGGAATGCAGACACCGACGCCGCTGCCTGCTCATAGGATGGCTGGTACTCCAAGGTGTCGATCGCCTCAAACTGCGCTTTCAACACCACCTTGCGTTGCTCGACCTATTTCAAAAATTCGCCGCGATGCCGCGTCAAGAAGGAACTCGCCGCTGCAAGCGCCGTCGGTTCACGCTCTATGACGATGGCCAAGTCAAACAGGTCACGCGCCGTGGCCCGGTCGCCGCGGTGCCACAACTTCTTGGCCACGATTTCAGCCGAGGTCTCGACCTTGACCCTACGCCCTAACAACTCCCACTCCTCAAAGGGCTCATCTGTGAGGTTGGGGGAAGCCACGAAGTCGATCTCACCTTCGGTCCGTATCAGCTTGATGTAGCCAGGCCCTTCCACGTATTTGTCAGAAACTGCTTCGGCCACATCGCTCAGCCGAGGCGACACAAAGCCCAGGTACTGCGGATCGGGCACGAAGATATCGATGTCTTTGCTCATTCGGTGCCGGTACCGCAGCATTAACACCGTTCCACCACCAAAAGTCCAGAAGGGATTTTGGATTCCATGCACTGCGATATCGTCGATCAGCGAATAGGCGTGCTGCAGCAAACCCTGCCAAACGCCTGCTGGCAATGTATCCGGCGTCTTCAAGCTCGCAGGCATCAGGCCCACACGCTTCGCGGTGATTGCAGATCCTTGGCCCAATGGAACAGATGCTTCCATAATTGTTTGGGGCTCGTGCTGCTGGCAGACGCGACCTCTTCCACGGCGGCCACGATCAATGACATGGGAGCCTCATCCAGCAAGGTCGCAACGTGAGGCGTAATTCCTTTTGGCAATTCACCGTTCACCATGGCTGCGGCAAAAGCTGCTGGGTCCAGCAGGGCCTTGTAACTGACGCTGGCGCTCAGACTTACCGACCGGAGTGCGCCTAGGTCGCCCTTACGCTCACCTGCATCCAAGTTGATTCCGATCAGGTCCAAAAGCGCAATCAACTTGGCCGCACCCAGGTCCACCAATGACCCTGTTTCGAGCTGATTGATCGTGGCACGCGACAGCCCGCTCATCGCTGCCAGTCGGGCTTGGGACAGCCCTAAAGCAGTACGACGTGCGTTTACGAGTTGGCCGATATCAGCTAGGTTCACAAATCTTATTAGGCCATATCCTTAGAAAATATGTCAAACATATTCGACACTTTTATAAACCATCAATGATGTGTCCGAGCAGTCCATCGCGGCGGTGCTGCACATGGCGCACGGCGGTGGTGGTCTCGCTCCAGGCCAGGTAGCGGTGGAAGGCTTCGGCCAAATCCAGCCCTAACAGGCTTTCGCGCACGAACGCAAAGTGGTGCGCACCCAGCACACGGGCGCCCTGCATCACGCGCCCCTTGGAGCCCTTGGGGCGCCCTACCCTTCGCCGCAGTTTCGATTGGGCTGGCACCCGGGTCTTCGACAGTTACGCACGCAAGTGGTTGATTTCATTGAACTCCGAGTTAAAACGTGCCCCTACAAGAGGCTCATCTGCTGGGTTTGACTGGGTGGCGCCAGGAGCCACTGGCCAGTGCCTTGCCGACAAGCTGAAATAACTAGGCGACCCCCAAACCGCCCCGCGCGGCCCGTGGGAGAGCATGGTGCGAAAAATGACGTACTGTGAGATACTGGAAACGTGATGAACCTACTTGCAGCCCTCCCATCCATGTTTGCGCCACGCAGGCCACCGTATCGCGTGCCACAAACAGGGGAATTCTTGTCTCAGCCGAAAAGCGCAGCGGACATGGCTAACTCCGCCATGGAAAGCACCGTTCGGCAGTTCAACCAGGCATACGTACAAGTGGTGATCAATGGCGAGAAGCAAATAAGTACAGAACGCTCCCTATAAAGGGCAGCAAACGCCGGTCGGGTCGGCAGTGTCTCACCAGCAACCAGGTCACACGCAAGTTTTCTCCCAGACCCAGCATGTCACCACGATCTTCGATCCTGATGTGTTGCGCAAATATTCCGAGTTGGTTCCAAATGCGCCAGAGCGCGTGCTGGCTGTTTTTGAAAAGAACTCTGAGACAGAACGTGCAGTGCAGCATGCTCTGACTGACCAGCAAAAGGCAACTACCGCCATACAAACCAATGCCCTATTCCACCAGGCTGCGGACAACCGCAGGCGTGACTGGATGGCTTTCTGGATCATCATCGCAGGACTGGTGGCTTCGGGCGTGTTTGCATACCTCAAGACTGAGTGGCTTTCAGGCGTAACTTTAGTTGCCATCATCGGTTACGCCGTGGCTGGGTATTTGCAGAAGAACAAAAAGCCCGAGCAGTAATCCACTAGCCTTCCCACCAAAACCGCCACCCGATGCGGTTCTTTTTTTTACGCAGCCTGGTCCACCAGCTTGACCCCTAGCGCGGCGCACGCAGAGTGCAGATCCGGGGCCGACCTTCCTGGCCCATGACGACCAGCGCCGTGGGCATGGCGGTAACTGTCGTAGCGGCCACGTCAATACACAACGGGGCACCGAGGTGGGGGAATCTTGCTGTTCGGTAGAAACATAGCACTGTAGTGGCTGGCCAATAGTGCAAGCCCAGGAACCACGCATTTTGGGGCGGCAAAGGCCAAGGCGCCGTTTGGGCGGCTCAGCCCTCTCGGCAGAGCTCAATCCTTTGTTCACACAGGGTCAGTTTTATGTGACTACTGGGTACGGATTTGTGTGAATGGACGCACCCTATTTATAGATCGTCTCCATTGGCACTCCAGCAACCGTCTTAGGGCTCAGTTTGCTGTCGAATATTTGGGGTCCAAAGCGAGCGAGTGGACGGCAACAGAAATCGATTTCTTGGACTGGGTGTTCAATTCATCCCCAGTGTTGAAGGAACGTGCGGAGCTGATGGCTTTGAACGAAGGTCTGACAGACTTCCGGAATAATGAGAAGCGTCTGCAGTTTGCCAAAAAATTCCTAGGGTTCAGCGAACTCATAACAGACACGCTTTCGAAAAAAATGGTCAGCAGAGTGGTCAATCGCTGGGGCGTGGAAGTTTGGCCGTGGGATCGCCAAGGCCTTACGAGTTCCGAGTTATCACTGTAGTCGGGATGCGCGAAAATTTTGCTCAAGGATCCTTTCGAGCGAACAAGCGTTGGTCCCAAATGACCTTTTGACTCGTCGACACGACAAGCTGAGCTGCTGCTGGATGCAACGGATTGACCACGGCATTCCATTCCAGCTTGGCAACGACAGAGGGAATGATCAAGACCGCAGTTCTGCTTTCGGCCAACCACTGGTCACCAAAGCGGCGGGCAATGGAAGGATCATCACCATCCCAGCCCAGTGGTAGTGTCGGTGATTCGTGGCGCTCGATAGGTAAGTCGACTGGAACCTCTGCCACCACGTAGCAATGTGTCGTCGGGATTCGGCCGATGTTGGCATGCACCAGTATTTCCAGCATAGAACAGGCATAGCTTAAAGAACCATAGATCGCTGGTCGCCCTGGACTATTCCACCTGCCTCCCACCATGGCCGCACCAGTGCCGTCCCACAAAGTATGGCGGCTGTCCCCAATCCGAAAAATCCGCATGGGAAATCCGCCTTATGCAGCGATTCCGTAGAATAGTTTCCAGAGCAACTCTTCAACGCGCCTGGCTCCCAGTTCCGTCATGGATACGTCCAGGGGGGTGCGGCCTTTGAGCATAGGGTGAGACGTATTCAAGAACAAGCGGGCATCGTCCTCCGAATTCCATACGAATTCACTGGTGGCAAATATCCTGGCCAAACGTTCTGCCCTTTCCGATTCGTCCGACGTGAGATTGGTACGACGACGCTTGTAGGTGGCCTCCGGAATGATCCGGTAAAGAAGCTTCTTGCGATCTTCTCCACCCAGGCATACACGGTCAATGCTGGCTTTGAGGGCACCCTTAGGCAACCCATGCGCCACTAGGTCATCGAGTTCTGCGAAGGAATGAGGTGGTGGAGATAGCGCCATGACCGAGGCGATCTTCTCTGGGGTCACAAGTACCATAATGCAGGTCTTAGTATCAATTGATCCCTGTATTGTAGATCATGTGATGTATCAATGCAAGTCACCGCCGACGGCCATTCGGCGCCCAGCAACGATTACATGGGCATCGCGCTGGGTCACTGGAAATCGGCAGGCTGGGTCAATCTGACCTCTGCATCTACACCTCAGCTTCGGTTGGGCTGGCACCAGGTGGGTCGGCAAATAGGGAGGGCGAAGGCTCCATGCGGCGCGTCTCCAGGCACCCGCAGTCATCCGTCGGCGACCCTGGACTGGGAGCGCTTGATCCGCACCGTTGCTCGCAATTTACCCGAAAACCGACCACAACCGCTAAGCAGCGCACAGGCCAGGGCGAGCACCCCTGAAACCGCTCACCTTCGGCGCCGCTGAGGTCTCCTTCGAGCCTAGCCCATGTGCTGATCAGACTTTGTGATGGGTGGAGCGGATCATGGCATCGCGCAGGATCGCGTTCATCCTAGTCTGGTAGCCCTTGCCTTGGCTCTTAAGCCATGCCATGACATCCGAATCAATGCGCACAGACGCATGGGTTTTGATGGGTTTGTAAAATGGACTGGGTACGGCGTTTTTCCAAAACTCTTCTGTCAGAGGTGGAATGTCGCTGTAGTCGATCGCACTATCTGGCAGGTCTGCCAGTGCCTTGAGTTCTGCCTTGCGCTCTTCGGTCAGAGGTGGCAGCTCGCCTTGTTTGTATCTAACCATGTTCGTAGCGTCTCCGTTCCGCGCGGTCTACGCGCCTGGCACTGGTGATGCGCACCACTTCGATGCCCTCGTCTTCAAAGCGCACGGTGTGCGAGACCAAGAGCAACAAATACCCGCCAGCCATACCGATGGTCTGCCAGCGTTGCTCACTGTTTTCAACTCGATCCTGGGCGGCAACGGCAAGCGGGTCATCAAATACGCGCGCGGCGTCCACAAACTGGATGCCGTGCTTTCGAAAGTTGAGATCCGCTTTTTGATCATCCCATTCGAAAAACCGTTCCATTCACACGACTGTATCACAATACTGTATATACAATGTGACGTGGTGCACTTCTCCCCCCTCCCCCGGGCCCCCTACTTGGTCCGAGCGGTCTGCGTAGCAATCCTGAAGTCCAGCACCCATATGGCCTCGGGGGCGTTTTGCTTGTCCTGGAAAACGGCAGTGACACATTTACCTTCATCCACGACAGCGCCCAATCCTTTGTTCACGCAGGGTCAGTTTTGTGTGACTACTGGGTACGGATTTGTGTGAATGGACGCTAGGCGCGACCAACTGCATCTTTAGATCATTCTGGGGGCAAATCCAGAGGTATTGCGGTACTGAGATCTTCCGAGC
>CAJAXU010000380.1 GCA_903948045.1 uncultured beta proteobacterium
AACCAAAAAATTCCAGGTACGCCGGGATTTGCTCAAACAGCATGTCAGAGCCCACCTGTACCGGGCAGCCACGTACCTGGGCCGCCCGCAAAAAAGCGGTCATCTCGGTTTTCATGACCACTTCGCCGACAAAGGTGCCCGGTGCAATTCGCAACACATCCATGGGCATGGCGTCGCCCTCATTCATGCCCAGCGGTGAAGCGTTGACCACCAGGTCAAAGCCGTGCGGATCAGGGCTGCCTACAAGCACCTGCAGTGCCGGGTAGTGGCGCACCAAGCGCTCGGCCAAGCCTTGCGCCGCTGCGGCCTGCACATCAAACAGCGCCAACCGGGCCACGCCAGCAGCCGCCAGCGAGGCGGCGATAGCAGAGCCGACGCCACCACTACCCACCACCAGCGCCGACGCGCCCTGCAAAACCAGCCCCTTGCGCAGCACGCCACGCACAAAGCCTTCTCCATCGAACATGGCGCCCTGCAACTGACCGGCTGGGCCCAGGCGCACCGCGTTGCAGGCACCGGCGATGGCGGCGTTAGGCAACAGCTCATCCACCAGCGTGGTGGTGGGCACCTTGTGCGGCATGGTAATCAGGGCGCCGCGGATGTTGCTTAGCTTGAAGAGGGCCCGCAAAAACGCCGGGTAGTCGGGCGCGCGGCAGCCCATGGGCACCACCACCGCATTGACCCCAGCCTTCTCAAACCAGGGGTTGTAGATCATCGGCGCCTTGAAGGCGTGGGTGGGAAAGCCGATGTGGGCAATCAGCTCGGTATTGCCGTTGATCATGCCTTAGACGTTTGCACAGCTGCCACCGCCGCGCGCAGGGCCAGCAGGTAACTGTCGGCGCCAAAGCCGCAGATCTGGCCCTTCACAATCTCGGCAAAAACCGACACATGGCGGAACGGCTCGCGCGCATGGATGTTCGACATGTGTAGCTCAACAATGGGGCAGGTCAGGATGGCCAGGGCATCACGAATGCCGTAGCTGTAATGCGTCCAGGCGCCTGCGTTGATCAGCACCGCGTCCACGCCATCCACAAAGCCCTGATGAATGCGCTCACACATAGCGCCTTCATGGTTGGTCTGAAAGGCCTCGATCTCCGCACCCAGCTGCTGACCAAGTGTCACCAGATTGGCATTGATCTCGTCGAGGGTGATGGTGCCGTACTGGGCAGGGTCACGCTTGCCAAACATGTTGTGGTTGATGCCGTGCAGCATGAGGATTTTCATGGGGGCTCCTTGGAGGGCTCGATTGAACAGGTGAGGCGTGTGGGTACTGGCCGGCCCGCGTGAACAGGGCCGGCCCAGTACGCTTTACTTGCGCAGCTTGGCCAGCTCAGCCATCATTTCATTGACAGTGGCTTCGCCCACGTTGGCCGAGTACTTGGCAATGACCGGTTTCATCTTGTCGCGCAGCTTGGTCATTTCAGCGGCTGGCAGCTCGGTAACTTGCATGCCGGCTTTCTTCAGGTCAGCCAAATTGCCGTTGGCGGCGTCACGGGCCACTTTGCGTTGGGTCTGGGTCGCTTCGGTGGCGGCGTCGGTGATGATTTTTTTCTCGGCAGCATTCAGGGTGTCCCAGAACTTCTTGCTGACGATGACCGACTGCGGGTTGTACACGTGGTTGGTCAACGTCAGGTGTTTTTGCACTTCAGCAAACTTGTTGGCCAGAATCACGTTCAGCGGGTTTTCCTGTCCGTCGATGGCTTTGGATTCCATCGCACCATAGACCTCGCCGAAAGCCATCGGTGTCGGGTTGGCGTCCAGTGCCTTGACCCAGTCCAGGTTGATCGGGTTGGGGATGACGCGAATCTTCAGGCCGGCCAGGTCATCGACCTTGTTAATGGCACGCTTGGAGTTGGTCATGTTGCGAAAGCCGAGCTCCCAGTAGGCAATACCCACAATGCCTT
>CAJAXU010000381.1 GCA_903948045.1 uncultured beta proteobacterium
GAGTGACTGGAGTTCAGACGTGTGCTCTTCCGATCTGGCGGAGAACACCCAAGCATTATGGGCGCAATCGGCACAGCAATTTCAGGACGCGCTGGCTGACAACTGGGCCAAGACTTTCCAATCCTTCCAGAACATGGATCTGGGCGGCCTGGCCGCCGGGCTGCCCAGTGCGCCGGCCGCCGCGCCGCAAGTGCACTTCGCCCAAGACAAGCTGGAGGCCCTGCAACAGCAGTACCTGCAGGACGCGGTCACGCTCTGGACCAACAGCCTGCAGGGCCAGGCGCAGCCCAAAGACAAACGCTTTGCCGCCCAGGCCTGGGGCGCCAACCCGGTTGCCGCCTTCTCCGCCTCAGCCTACCTGCTCAATGCCCGCACCCTGATGGGCCTGGCCGATGCCGTGGAGGGCGACGCCAAAACGCGCGCCCGCATCCGCTTTGCCGTGGAGCAGTGGATGGCGGCCAGCGCACCCAGCAATTTTTTGGCCTTCAATGCCGACGCGCAGCAAAAAGCCATCGACACCAAGGGCGAAAGCATCGCCAAGGGCCTGCAAAACATGCTGCATGACCTGCAGCAGGGCCATGTGTCCATGACGGACGAGAGCCTGTTTGAAGTCGGCAAAAACGTGGCCACCACCGAAGGCGCGGTGGTGTTCGAGAACGAGCTGTTCCAGCTGATCGAGTACAAGCCGCTCACCGCCAAGGTGTACGAGAAGCCGTTTTTGCTGGTGCCGCCCTGCATCAACAAGTTCTACATCCTAGACCTGCAACCCGAAAACTCGCTGATCCGCTACGCCGTGGCGCAGGGCCACCGCACCTTTGTTGTCAGCTGGCGCAACCCCGATGCCAGCCTGGCCCAAAAGACCTGGGACAACTACGTCGAAGACGCCGCCATCAAGGCCATCACGGTGACGCAAGAGATCACCGGCGCCAAGACCATCAATGCGCTGGGCTTTTGCGTGGGTGGCACCATCCTCGGCACGGCGCTGGCGGTGCTGGCGGCGCGCGGCGAAAAGCCGGTGGCCAGTGCCACCTTTCTCACGGCCCTGCTGGATTTCACCGACACCGGCATCCTGGATGTTTTCATTGACGAGGCCTTTGTCAAATACCGAGAGCAGGAGATGGGCAAGGGCGGTTTGCTCAAGGGCCAGGACCTGGCGTCCACCTTCAGTTTCTTGCGCCCCAACGACCTGGTCTGGAACTACGTGGTTGGCAATTACCTCAAGGGCGAAACGCCGCCGCCGTTTGACCTGCTGTACTGGAACAGCGACTCCACCAACCTGCCCGGGCCGTTTTACGCCTGGTACCTGCGCAACACCTACCTGGAAAACAAGCTGTGCAAGCCGGGCAAGGCCACCGTGTGCGGCCAAAAAATTGACTTTCGCAAGCTTGACCTGCCGGTCTACATCTATGGCTCGCGTGAAGACCACATCGTGCCGATTGGCGGCGCCTACGCCTCCACCCAGCACCTGCCGGGCCAAAAGCGCTTTGTCATGGGCGCCTCGGGCCACATTGCCGGCGTGATCAACCCGCCGGCGGCCAAGAAACGCAGCCATTGGGTGCGAGAAGACGGCCAGTTCCCGGCCGCCCAAGCCGACTGGCTGGCTGGCGCCACCGAACACGCCGGCAGCTGGTGGGCTGACTGGGCCGCCTGGCTGCAAAGCCACGCCGGCAAACAGATCGCCGCGCCCAAGGCCTACGGTAAGGGCAACTACAAAGCCATCGAACCCGCCCCTGGCCGCTACGTCAAGGCCAAGGCCTAATTCATTTACTCAGGAGACAAAAAATGCAAGATATCGTGATCGTTTCAGCCGCCCGCACTGCAGTCGGCAAATTTGGTGGCAGTTTGGCCAAGACGCCGGCGCCTGAGCTGGGCGCGGCTGTTATCAAGGCCTTGCTCGAGCGCACGGGCCTGGCGCCCGACCAGGTGGGCGAGGTCATCATGGGCCAGGTGCTGGCAGCCGGTGCCGGCCAGAACCCGGCGCGCCAGGCGCTGCTCAAGAGCGGCATTGCCAAGGAATCGCCCGCGCTCACCATCAATGCGGTGTGCGGCTCCGGCCTCAAAGCCGTGATGCTGGCCGCGCAGGCCGTGGCCTGGGGCGACAGCGAGATCGTCATCGCCGGTGGTCAGGAAAACATGAGCGCCAGCCCGCACGTGCTGCTGGGCAGCCGCGATGGCCAACGCATGGGCGACTGGAAAATGGTCGACAGTATGATCGTGGACGGTCTGTGGGACGTCTACAACCAGGACCACATGGGCATCACCGCCGAAAACGGGGCCAAGGCCCACGGCATTAGCCGCGATATGCAGGACGCAC
>CAJAXU010000382.1 GCA_903948045.1 uncultured beta proteobacterium
CGCGCCAGCTACAGGTTAGCGCCGGCCGGGACCGCGCTATTCCCCTACCTGCTCACACTGAGTGCTTGGGGCCAGGCCCTGGCCAGCGGCCCCGACACGATCGCCTGGCGCCACCGCAGCTGCGGCAAAAGCACGCCGGGAACGGTGGCCTGCAGCCACTGCCGCGAAACCCTGCTGCCACACGAGGTGGTGCGCCCGGCCTCGCCCAAGTCAGCCAAGGTCACTGGCTGACGCGCAGCGTGGCATCTGCGCGCAGGTGCAGATCGGGCAGCAGCTCCAGGCCCAGACCGGGCTTGTCGCTCAGGCTCAGCATGCCGTGCGTCACGGTGGGCAAGTCGGTCACCAGCTCCTTGTACCAGCCGCTGTAGAAAGCCCGCACGCTCTCCTGCACCAGGGCATTGGGGGCGTGCAGCGAGAGGTGGCTGGACGCGGTCCAGACCACCGGCCCAGTGCAGTCGTGCGGCGCCACTGGCAGCTGCCAGGCGTCAGCCATGGCGGCAATCTTGCGCGCCTCGCTCAGGCCGCCGCACCAGCTCAGGTCCAACATCACCACACCGGCCACGCCGGTCTGCAGGTAGTCCTTGAAGGCCCATTTGTAGCTCAGGGTTTCGCTGGCGCAGATCAGGGCTTCGCAATCGCGCGCGTACTGCTTGAGCAGGTCCAGGCTGTCCATGCGGATCGCGTCTTCATGCCAAAAGGTGTTGAAGGGCTTGAGGGCACGTGCGATCTTTTGCGCCATCGGCAAGCGCCACAGGCTGTGGAACTCGACCATGATGTCCATGCGGTCGCCAACCGCCGAGCGGATCTTGCGAAACGGCTCCAGCGCCAGGTCCAGGTCGGCATTGCTGATGTACTGGCCGTCGCTGCGCTCGGCCGCTGGGTCAAACGGCCAGATTTTCATGGCCGTGATGCCTTCACTCAGCAGGGACTCGGCCACCTCGTCGGCCCGGTGCAAAAATCCCTCCAGGTCTTCGTACGGCCCCTGGTGCTGACCCAGGCCCCAGTTGGAGGTACTCTGGTTCACCGTATTGCGTACATAGCGGTAGCCGGCGCAGGTGTTGTAGATGCGGATGTCATCGCGGCTTTTGCCACCCAGGGCAGTGTGCAGCGGCATGTTGGCCGCCTTGCCAAAAATGTCCCATAGCGCGATGTCGATGGCGGAGTTGCCGCGCGTCTCGGCGCCGGAGCCACGCCAGCCCAGATAGCCGGTCAGTTCCCGGTTGCGGGCTTCGATCGCCAGCGGGTCCTTGCCCAGCAGCTTCGGGCCGGCCCACTCGTGGATGTAGGCCTCCACCGCCTGCGCTCCCATGAAGGTTTCGCCCAGACCGACCAAGCCTTCGTCGGTGTAGACGCGCACCCAGATGATGTTGGGAAACTCGTCGAGCCGCAGGGTTTCAACTTTGGTGATTTTCAATTCACGCTCCAAAAAAAACCGCAGGTGTCGCCACCTGCGGCTGGTTGAGACGACACCGGGCGATCAGCCGCCGCGTGCTTTCTTCAGGCCGTCGAGCACCATGTTCACGGCTTCGGCGCCAATCGTCGGGATGTTGCGGTCATAGACCGGCTTCACCTTCTGGAACATGCGCAGTTGCTCGGCGGGCGTCACCTCATTCACCACCATGCCCTTGGTTTTGAGCGAGGTCAGCGACTGTTCGTTGAGAGTGCGGTTGGCCGCGCGTTGCACCTTCTGGCCTTCCATAGCCGCCTCGCGCAGCACGGCCTGCTCCTGGGCGTTGAGCTGGTCCCACAGCTTCTTGCTGTAGAGCACCAGGAACGGGGTGTAGGCGTGGCGCGTCACGCTCAGGAACTTCTGCACCTCGTTGAGCTTGGAGGTCTCAATCGTGACGAAGGGGTTCTCCTGGCCGTCGATGGTCTTGGTCTCCAGCGCGGTAAACACTTCGCCAAAGGCCATGGGCACGGCATTGGTGCCCAGGGTCTTGAAAGTGTCCAGGAAGATGTTGTTCTGCATCACCCGCACCTTGACGCCATCAAAATCTTCCGGCTTGGCCACTGGCCGCTTGCTGTTGGTCAGGTTGCGAAAGCCGTTTTCCCAATAGGCCAGATTCACCACGCCGGCGTCTTCAAGCTTTTTGTTGAAGTAAGCTCCGGCCGGGCCGTCCAGCACGGCATCAGCCTCTTTCTCATTGGCAAACAAAAAGGGCAGGTCAAAGGCGCCGAGCTCTTTCACGATGCCGACCAGCGGCGAGCTCGAGGTGCACACCATCTCCTGGGTGCCGGCGCGCAGCGCCTGGGTTGCGGGCAGGTCACCGCCGGCCGAGCCGCCCCAGAAAGCATTGATCTTGATCTTGCCACCAGTCTTGGCGTTTAGCACCTCCTGCATGCGCTTGACGCCCAGTCCCACCGGGTGGTCTTCATTGACGCCGTTGGTGAATTTGATGGTGCGCTCGGCAAACTGCGCGAAAGCCGAGGTTGCCACCAGCAGGGTAGCCGCCATCAAGGCCGAGGTGAGGGTTCTGCGTTTGAACATGTTTGTCTCCTTCAGGGTTTGACACAGGGTTGAAAAATCATCACAAATCATCACAAATCAGCGCATCATCCAGTGCAGGGGCACCAGCACAATGTCGGGGAACAGCACCAGCAGGAAAAGCACCGCCAGCTGTGCACAGAGAAATGGCAAGACGCCCTTGAAGGCCTCGTCCATGCTGACGCGCGCCACACCGCACACCACGTTGAGCACGGTGCCCACCGGCGGGGTGATGAGACCAATGGCGTTGTTCATGATGAACATCACGCCAAAGTAGACCGGATCGATGCCCGCCTTGAGCACCACCGGCATCAGCACCGGCGTGAGGATCAGCACGGTGGGGGTAAAGTCCAACGCCGTGCCGACAATCACGATCAGCACCATCATGATGAACATCAACAGCATCTTGTTGTGCATGAAGGGCGCCAGCATGCCGGCCACCTCGGTCGGGATGTTGGCCACCGTGATCAGCCAGGCGCTCACCATGGCGGCGGCCACCAGGAACATCACCACCGCCGTGGTTTTGCCGGCCGCCAGCAACAGGCCGTAGAGCGCTGACCACTTGAGCTCACCGTAGATGAACTTGCCGACCACAAAACTGTAGACTGCCGCCACCACCGCCGCCTCGGTCGGGGTGAACACACCAAACTTCATGCCGCCAATGATCACCACCGGCAGCGCCACCGCAAAGCCGCCCTCGGCCGTGATGCGCAGGCGCTCCGGCAGGGGTACTTTGCGGCCGGGCAGCACATTTTCTTTTTTGGCCAGCCACCACCAGGTCAGCCCAATGGCCACGCCCATCAGGATGCCGGGCACGATACCGGCCAGAAACAACTTGGTGATGGAGACATTGCCCGCCACGCCAAAGATGATCATGCCAATCGAGGGCGGGATCACCGGGGCAATGATGCCGCCCGAGGCGATCAGGCCCGAGGCGCGGCCCACGTTGTAACCGGCGGCGCGCATCATCGGGATCAGCAGCGCCGCTAGCGCCGCCGTGTCGGCCACGGCCGAGCCCGACAGCGACGCCATGATGACAGCGGCGATCACCGTCACATAGCCCAAGCCACCCCGAAAGTGCCCGACCCAAGCCATCGCCAGGTTGACAATGCGGCGGCTCAGGCCGCCGGCGTTCATGAACTCGCCGGCCAGCAGAAAGAAGGGCACGGCCAGCAGGGGGAAGTTGTCGGCCCCCTCCACAAAGCGCTGCGCCAGGATCTGGCTGTCAAAAATGACCAGCCCGCTGGTGGCGGCCAGGTAAGCCATCAGGGTGACGCCGCACACCAGCAGCGCGTAGGCAATCGGCATGCCAATGGCCATGGCGGCAAGCAGGCTGACGATGAAAACGGTGACGGTCATGGCGCTGGGCTCAGGCTTTGGCGGTTCGCAAGGTCTTCTCGACATCGGCCAGCCCTTCGGCTTCGACCACCTGGATCAGCTCAGCCTCGGTGATGCGCCCGCTCAGCAAGCGGTACAACACGCGGATGTTCATCATGCCCATCACCACGCTGACCACATAGCCGATACCAAACACCCAGATCATCGACAAACCCGCCACCGGTGACACATTGGTCACCTGCAGCTCGTGCATCTTCCAGGTGCCCAGCAGAAACAGGCCGTTGCAAAACAGCATCAGACTCTCGCTCAGGAACAGGCACACTTTTTTGCCGGTGCGGGACAAATGCTTGACCAGGGTGTCAACCCCGAGGTGACCGCCCTCGCGCATCGCCACCATGGCGCCGATGTAGGTGAGCCAGATGAAACAGTAGCGCGCCATCTCGTCAGAGATGGTGATGCCGGAGTTGAAGGCATAGCGCAGGAACACGTTGCCGAACACCATCACCACCATAGCCACCAGCAGCAGGACCACCAGTAGCTCAAGCAGCTTGAAGAAATAGCGCGGCACAATGTGCATTCAAAAACCTTCAGGTTCGGTCGATGTCGGCGTCAGATGGCGCACCTCCTGCGTCCACTTTTTTCAGCCGGACTCGTGCAAATATCATATGATCTTTGCGAACCGCCGGGCTTTCGGGTAAACCCTGTTCGACCCCCAATAACGGAGACACAGCACATCATGACCACCAAACCCAAGAAAAAACCCGAAGACCTCCGCAGCCAGCAATGGTTCGGGCGCCAGGACCGCGACGGCTTTGCCTACCGCAGCTGGCTCAAGGGCAAGGGCATCCCGCAAGATCAGTTTGAAGGCCGGCCAGTCATCGGCATCTGCAACACCTTCAGCGAACTCACCCCCTGCAACTCACACTTTCGCACCCTTGCCGAACAGGTCAAGATCGGCGTCTATGAAGCCGGCGGGTTTCCGCTCGAGTTCCCGGTGATGTCGCTGGGTGAAGTGCTGCTGCGCCCTACCGCCATGCTGTACCGCAACTTGGCCAGCATGGACGTGGAGGAAAGCATCCGCGGCAATCCGATCGACGGCGTGGTGCTGCTGATGGGCTGCGACAAGACCACCCCGTCACTGATGATGGGTGCCGCCAGCGCCGACCTGCCCACCATCGGGGTCAGCGGTGGCCCCATGCTCAACGGCAAATGGCGCGGCCAGGAACTGGGCTCGGGTACTGGGGTCTGGAGCATGAGCGAGCAGGTGCGCGCCGGCACCCTCAAACTGCAAGAATTTCTGGAGGCCGAGAGCTGCATGCACCGCAGCCACGGCCACTGCATGACCATGGGCACGGCCAGCACCATGGCCAGCATGATTGAGGCGCTGGGCGTGGGTCTGCCCGGCAACGCGGCGTACCCGGCGGTCGACGGCCGGCGCAATGTGCTGGCGCGCTCAGCCGGCCGCCGTATCGTGGACATGGTGCACGAAGACTTGACGCTGTCGCGTATTCTGACCCGGCAAGCCTTTGAAAACGCCATCAAGACCCTGGCGGCCATTGGCGGCTCGACCAACGCCGTGATCCACCTGATTGCCATGGCGGGGCGCATCGGCTTGAAGCTGACAGTTGAAGATTTTGACCGCCTGGGCAGCGAAATGCCCTGCCTGGTCAATTTGCAGCCCTCTGGCAAATACCTGATGGAAGACTTCTGCTACGCCGGCGGCCTGCCAGTAGTGATGAAAGAGATCGCCGCTGACCTGCACCTGGATGCTCTCACCGTCAATGGCAAAACCGTGGGCGAGAACATCGCCGGCGCCGAGAACTTCAACCAAGACGTGATCAAGCCGCTGAGCACGCCCTTCATGGAAAAAGCCGGCATCGCCGTGCTGCGCGGCAACCTGTCGCCGCGCGGGGCCGTGATCAAACCCAGCGCCGCCACCCCGGCACTGATGGTCCACACCGGGCGCGCCGTGGTGTTTGAGGACATCGAAGAGTTCCACCGCCTGATCGACGACGAATCACTGGATGTGGATGAGACCTGCGTGCTGGTGTTGAAGAACTGCGGCCCCAAAGGTTACCCCGGCATGGCCGAGGTGGGCAACATGCCGCTGCCGCCCAAGGTCTTGCGCAAGGGCATCACCGACATGGTGCGCCTGAGCGACGCTCGCATGAGCGGCACCGCCTATGGCACCGTGATCCTGCACACCGCCCCCGAGGCCGCCGCCGGCGGACCGCTGGCAGTGGTGCGCAATGGCGACATGATCGAACTCGATGTGCCCAATCGCCGGCTCGAGCTAAAAATCAGCGACGACGAGCTGCGCCAGCGCCTGGCCGAATGGACAGCGCCGCCGCCACCGCTGGACAGCGGCTACTGGAAACTGTACGTCGACCATGTGCTGCAGGCCGACGAAGGTGCCGATTTCGATTTCCTGGTGGGTCGGCGCGGCGCTTTTGTACCGCGCGACAACCACTGAGGCGGCTCAGCCGCGAAAGCGCCGGCGCGTCAGCGCCAGCGCCAGCCAGAACCCCATCGCCGCATAGGCCACCAGCACCAGAATATGCTGCAGGGCCTGTGCCGGCCACTGGTCCATGAACAGGGGCCGCACCAGCGCCACGGCATTGGTCAGCGGCAGCCACTCCGACACCAGCCGCACGATCGCAGGCAACTGCTCCAGCGGGAAAAAGATGCCGCTCAGGAACATCATCGGTGTCAGGCACAAGGTGAAGTAGTAGGTGAAAAAGTCATAGCCTTTGGCCAGCGCATTGAAGACCAGCGCGATGCAGCTGAAGGTGATGCCCACACCCAGCAGGATCGGCCAAGCCAGCAGCAGCTTGGGACTGGCGCTGATGCCCAGGAGATCGGAAGAGCGTCGTGTAGGGAAAGAGTGTGTCAGTACGTGTAGATCTCGGTGGTCGCCGTATCATTAAAAA
>CAJAXU010000383.1 GCA_903948045.1 uncultured beta proteobacterium
GTCGGATGCCGCTGCGCGGGCCTGTGAGCTGGCGCGTGCGGGTGACGTGCAGGCGCTGATGAAGGGCTCGCTGCACACCGACGAGCTGATGTCGGCTGTGGTCAACAAGGCCACCGGCCTGCGCGGCCCACGCCGCATCAGCCACGCCTTTGTGTTCGACTTGCCGCGTTACCCCAAGCTGTTGGCGCTGGCCGACTGTGTGGTCAACATTGCGCCCGACCTCAAAACCAAGCGCGATATTTTGGGTAACGCGGTCACGCTGCTGCAGCAACTCGGCATAGCCGAGCCGCTGGTGGGGATCGTGGCGGCGGTGGAATCCGTCAACCCCGCCATTCCGGCCACGCTCGATGCCCAAGCCCTGGTGGCGCTGTCCCTTCAGGGGGAATGGCCGGGTGCGGTGGTGGAAGGGCCATTCGGCTTTGACAATGTCATTTCGGCCGAGGCCGCCCGCATCAAAAAGATGGTGTCGCGGGTGGCCGGTCAGGCCGATCTGTTGCTGATGCCCGATCTGAATGCCGGCAACATGCTGTACAAAAGTTTCAATTACATCGGCGGGGGCGACTGCGCCGGGCTGGTGCTGGGCGCAACTGTGCCCATTGTGCTGACCTCGCGCGCTGACTCGCTGCAGTCGCGTATCGCCTCGGTGGCCTTGGCGGTGCTCACTGCCACACCAAGCTGAATCACGCTGAACCACAAGGAGACCCGGTGTTCAAATTTCTTTCCCCCGAGCCGCTTCACGACCCATTGGCTGCGCCCACCCCCACCGATCAGACCGAGGTCAAGTGCACCACCTGCTACATGTGCGCCTGCCGTTGCGGTATTCGGGTCCACCTCGCCGAGGGGAAAAACGGCCCCGAGGTGCGCTACATCGACGGCAACCCGGCGCACCCGCTGAACCAGGGTGTGATCTGTGCCAAGGGCGCCTCGGGCATCATGAAGCAGGTGTCGCCAGCGCGTCTGACGCAGCCGCTGCTGCGCCGCCCGGGCAGCGAACGCGGCGCCGGCGAGTTTGACCCGATCTCGTGGGACCAGGCCATGAGCCTGCTGACCGAGCGGCTGGCCAAAATTCGCGCGACCGACCCGAAGAAATTTGCCATGTTCACCGGGCGCGACCAGATGCAGGCCCTGACCGGCCTGTTTGCGCGCCAATTCGGCACGCCCAATTACGCGGCACACGGCGGCTTTTGCTCGGTCAACATGGCCGCCGGCATGATTTACACCGTGGGTGGCAGCTTCTGGGAGTTTGGCGGCCCCGACCTGGACCGCGCCAAGCTGTTCGTGATGATAGGCACCGCCGAAGACCACCACAGCAACCCGATGAAAATCGCGCTGTCCAAGTTCAAGCGCGCGGGCGGCCGGTTCATCTCGATCAACCCGGTGCGCACCGGCTACTCGGCGATTGCCGATGAGTGGATTCCGATCAAGCCCGGCACCGACGGCGCGCTGTTCATGGCGCTGCTGCACGAGCTGATCGCGCAAGACCTGATCGACCACGCTTTCCTCAAGCGTTTCACCAATGCGCCGCAGCTGGTGGTGCTGGACGACGGCCCGCGCGAGGGCCTGTTTGCCTTTGACCCCGACCCGGCCCGGGGTGCGCCGGGCGACGGCCGCAACCCGCACAACAAGCTGGTGTGGGACCTGCCCAGCGGCAGCGCCAAGAACGCCTACCCTGAGGGCATTGCCGACGGTTGCGACCCTGCACTGGAGGGCCACTACACGCTGGCCGATGGCACCCGGGTGGCACCCTCGGTCCAGGTGCTGCGCGAGCGGGTGGCA
>CAJAXU010000384.1 GCA_903948045.1 uncultured beta proteobacterium
CAGCCGCAGGCCCGCATGGGCCACACCCAGCGGCACCACCAGCAAGGCCGCCACGCTCATGCCGAGCGCCACGCCGCGCGCACCCAGCGGGGCCGTTTTTTTGCCCCCCATCACATACAAGCCCCAGAACATACCAGCCAGGGCCGCATAGCCAACGCCCCGCAGGTCAAGGGAGGCGTTCAGCGACCCCAGCGGCAGCAGTGCCACACCCGCCAGCGCAAAGCAGACCCACACCACATCCAGCCGCCGGTGCGAGGTGAGCAGTGCCACGGTCAGCGGCCCCAGCACCTCGATCGAAATCGCAATGCCGACCGGAATGTAGTCAAAGGCGCGGTAAATCAACAGGTTCATCATCGCCATGACCGTACCGTAGCCGAGCAGGGCCAGCCAGTTTGACCGGTCCAGCGACAGCGTCCAGGGCCGCAGCCACAGCACCAGGACGAGCGCTGCCAGCCCAAGGCGCAAGGCTGCAACGCCCTCCGGACCAACCTGGGGAAAGAGCGTCTTGGCGACGGCGGCGCCGACCTGCACTGAGACCAGAGAGGTCAGGGTGGCGGCGAGCGGGGAGTGAGATGCGGTCGTCATGAAGGCCCAAGTCAATACGCTTGTCCGGGCCGTCGGATGCGCCGTGGTTTACCCCGCAAAAGTGGTCTCGGGCAAGCCCCGAACTCCGGGAATGCGGATCGAGAACAGGGCGCCGGACAGTGGTGCCGCTGCCAAGGCCTCTTCGTTCAGGCGGACTGACGCGCTGGTCACAAACAGCGTGTCGAGATTGGGTCCGCCAAAACAGCAACTTGTCGGGCGGGGAACCGGCATCTTGATGCGCAACAGTTCCTCGCCCTGCGGAGAAAAGCGGGACACGCGCCAGGCGTCCCACACCGCCACCCACAGGCAGCCTTCTTCGTCCACTGTCATGCCATCGGGCGTGCCGTCGTTCGCAGCCAGCGTGATGAAGGGTTGCCGGCTGCTGATGGTGCCTGCCAGCAGGTCGAAGTCGTAACGGTAGATCGTGCGCCTGGGGGTATCGGTGAAGTACATGTACTTGTTGTCCGGGCTCCAGCCCAGGCCATTGGCAACCGTGAAGCCAGAGTCCATTTTTCGCCAACTGCCGTCGGGGTCGACCCGAAACAAGTTGCCGCGGTTGGCGGCGGTGCCCATGTCCAGTGTGCCGATCCACAAGCGCCCCATGCGGTCACACTTGCCGTCGTTGTAGCGGTTGCCTGGGCGGTCGGCCTCGGGGTGGCAAAACGGCGCCAGGGTTTTTTGGGTCAGATCGAGCGTCATCAAGCCACCCGGCGTGGCGACCAGCAGTCCGCCGGTGGCCTTGGGGATGGCAGCGCTGACCATCGAGCCAATCTTGCTCTCTGTGTCGACACCCCGTGCTGTGTCAAAGCAGTGGACCGACGGCGTCAGGATATCGACCCAGTAAAGCAGGCCATCACGTGGCGACCAGGTCGGGCCTTCGCCCAGCAGGGAGCGGGTTTGGGCAACGCAGCGCACATCAAAGTCCACCTCGGGCCCCGGCACCTTTCTGGGCTGAATGGACATCAGTTGCCCGCCGGCATTGTGGGAGATGGTGCGGGCCGCACCGATCAGGGTGGACGACAGCGCGTGGGCCCGAGCGGCATCGATGCGGTCGGCCGTGGCATTGACGGCCACCGCGCCAATTGGCCGCCCTTCAATGTCAAAGATGGGTGCCGCCACCGCCACCGTGCCGGTTTCATGTTCGTCGAGCTCGATGGCATAGCCACGGGCCCGGGTCAGGTCCAGCTCACGCCGCAAATCGGTCAGGTTGGCCAGCGTGGCCGGGCTGTGCTTGGTCAGGTTGAGGCCGGCCAGCAGCTCCAGTTGACGCGCTGGTTCCAGGTAGGCCACGATCACTTTGCCCAGTGCGGTGGCGTGTACCGGCAGTTTCATGCCGACCTTGGAGCCGGGTTGCACATCACGCCCAGCGTCTTCCACTGCAATCAAGACCACCCTGCTGGCATCCAGCACGGCGAGGTGGACGCTTTCACGCACGGTGTTGCGTAGCCGCACCAGCTCATCCTGGGCTGCCAGCCGCAGGTCGAAGTCACCCCAGACTTCATGCGCCAGCTCCAGCAGGCGCAGCCCCAGCCTGTAAGTTTTGGTGAACAGGTCGTGCCGCAGCAGGCCCTCGCGGGTCAATGTCGCCAGGATTCGGTGCAGGGTCGCTTTGGGCAGCGAGCCGGCGCGCAGCAGCTCGGTAAAGGTCATCGGCGCTGGCGCCGACGAGACGATATTGAGCAGGTGCATGGCCTTTTCCAACACGCCCGCCCCTGCCACGACGGGCGACTCGTCGGCGGGCACTTCGGCTGGTTTGGTGGACATGAAAAATCGGTGCTTATTCAACAGGGCGGTGGTTTCATCCATTGAAACCCAGAGATGCTGGCGTTTGGGTCGGCTTCCTGCAAATTTACACGGCAAATCGGCAGGGTAAAGCGTATTTTATCTAGGGTATGTACCAATGGATGGAACATCTGGACCCAAGCAAAATCCAAATGCTTAATTTGTTCCACTCATTGAAACTTATAAGCCAAAATCATGACCATTGCCGACCCGCGACCCATCACAGGGGTCTTCCCTGTGCTACCGACACCGTTTGCTGCTGACAAACAACCCGATCGCGTCGCGCTGCGGGTGCTGGTGCGCTACCTGCTGCTCAGCGGCGTTGACGGTATGACATTCCCCGGCGTGGCCAGTGAGGTGTCTGAACTCACCCAGGACGAGCGTCTGTCACTCACGCAGCTGGTGCTGTCGGAGGTGGCCGGACGCGTTCCGGTGGTGGCCGGTGTTTCCAGCGACAACGCTGGCGTCACCATGGCGCTGGCCAAGGCCGCCGCCGATGCGGGTGCCGCTGCCCTGATGGTGGCGGCGCCAGCCGCCCTCACCACAGTGGCGGCTCAGGTGGCTCATTTCTCGGCGCTTGCGGCGGCTGTGCCTGGTATGCCCATCATGTTGCAAAACGTGCCGCCACCGGTGGGCGCCGGCTTGGCGCCCGAGGCAGTGGCCGAGATTTTGCAGGCCGTCCCGCAAATCCGCTACGTCAAGGAGGAGGCGCTGCCCAGCGGTCAGCGGCTCAGTGTGATCCGCCAGCTCGCGCCGGCGTCACTGGTGGGCGTACTGGGTGGCGCTGGCGGGCGCTACATCACCGACGAATTGCGTCGTGGCGCGATCGGCACCATGCCGGCCATCGAGCTGGCGGAGGTACATGTGGCCCTGTTCAAGGCCCACCGCGCGGGCGATGCGGTGCGGGCGCGACAGCTGTTCACCCGCATGTTGCCCATCCTCAATATCCAGGCGGTGTTTCGCTGGGCGCTGACCAAATACGTGCTGCACCGCCGCAGCCTGATTGCAAACAGCGCCCAGCGCATCGCCGGGCCGCGCCTGGATGCCTTTGACCAGCAGGATGTCGATGCTTTTCTGCACGACATGAGCGATGTGTTGCTGCCGCAGGCCATGCTGGACCAGTGTCACGTCGGGATACTGCCCGCTTCAACCTGAGCGCCAGCATGTTTCCCAAGATAAAAACCGTCGAGTCCTTCATCATCTCCATCCCGCGCGAGACGCCTTATCTGGGCGCCTTGGGGCCAGGTGAGCGGGTCACTGAGCGCGGTTATTTGATCCGGCAGGGCAACGGCACGATTTACCCCACCACCGACCGCTCGGTGCTGATCAAAATCACCGCGGATGACGGCACAGTAGGGTGGGGCGAGACCTATGGCATCGTGGCTCCGACGGCGGTGACCAGCATCATCGATGACGTGCTGGGGCCGGTGATCGTGGGGCGCGATCCGCGCGACCCGATGGTGATCCAGGAAGACCTGTATGACCTGATGCGGGTGCGCGGCTGCTTTGGCGGTTTCTATGTGGATGCGATTGCCGGGGTGGACATCGCGGTCTGGGATCTGTATGGCAAGCTGCTTGGCCAACCGGTGGTGAAACTGCTGGGTGGTCAGCGGCGTTCCACGGTACCCGCCTATGTGTCGGGGCTGCCAGGGGCCACGCTCGACCAGCGCCTGGCCGTGGCGCGCGGCTTTCAGGCCCGTGGCTTTGATGCCTTCAAGTATGCGGCGGTGGTGTCCTTTGAGGGCATCGTGCAGGAGATGCGGGTGCTGCGCGAGGGCCTGGGCCCGGATGTGAAGCTGATGGTTGACCTGCACTGGAAGTTCACGGCACAAGAGGCGATTCAGCTGGTCGAACAGTTACTGCCCTACCGGCCTTTTTTTGTCGAAGCCCCCTGCCAACCCGAAGACCAGGAGGGGCAAGCCCATGTGGGCGCCAGCATCAAGGTGCCGCTCGCGCTGGGCGAAGAGTGGCGCACGGTGTACGAGTACCGTCCGCGCATGGAGCGGCGTGCCATGTCGATCGTGCAGCCCGAGATGGGGCATACCGGGCTGAGCCAGTTCATGCAGATTGCGCGCATGGCCAACGCCTTTCACATGAAGGTCATACCGCACGCCAGCATCGGCATCGGGATTTTTCAGGCCGCCAGTTTGCATGCGGCGGCGGCGCTTCCCAATTGCCCCATGCACGAATACCAGCATTCCGTGTTTGACCGCAACCTGCAGTACGTGCAAACCAGCATGCGCTGCTCAGCGGGTGCCTTCACCTTGCCTGAAGGACCTGGGCTGGGCATTGAGCCGGCTGACAGCCTGTGGCAGTTTCTCTGCCCCAAGTCTTGATAGTACTTTTTTTATGACAGTGCCTTTGTTATTAATTTCCAAGGAGAAAACCATGCGAGTTTGTGTTTCAAATCTCATGCGTGGCCTGCTGACGGCCTGCCTGCTCGGCGCTAGCCTGGTGCCGGTGCAGGCTCAGGCACAGGACGCCGCCAGCTACCCCAATAAGCCGATCCGCCTGATCGTGCCGGTGCCGCCCGGCGGCGCGGCCGACGGCATGGCACGGCTGGTGGCCGACCACCTGCAGTCCAAGTGGGGCCAGCCAGTGCTGGTTGACAACAAACCTGGCGCCGCATCGGCTATCGGCCTGGGTCTGCTGGCCAAGTCGGCGCCGGATGGCTACACCATCGGCATGGGCAATATTGCGGCCAATGCCATCAACCCGGCCCTGCAACCAACCCAGTTGCCCTACCATCCGGTGAAAGACTTTGCCGCCATCACACTGATCGGTGTGACGCCTTTGATTCTGGTGGTCAACGCCGACAAAGTGCCGGCCAAAACGATCCCGGAGTTCATCGCTTTACTCAAAGCCAACCCCGGGAAAATCGCCTATGGCTCTTCCGGCACGGGCTCCTCGCTGCACATTGCCATGGAGTTGTTCCTGCAAAAAACCGGTACCACCATGTTGCATGTCCCCTACAAGGGTTCTGCTCCCATGATGACCGACTTGTTGGGTGGCCAGGTGCTCGCGTCGATGGACGCGGCCACCACCTCTTGGCCCCAAGTGCAGGCCGGCAAGCTGCGCGCGTTGGGTGTGGCCGGCTCCGAGCGGGCTTTTTTTGCGCCTGATCTGCCCTTGGTGCGCGACATGGTGAGCGGTTTCGATGTCAAACCCTGGCATGGCTTGATGGCCCCTGCCGGCACCCCGCCGGCCATTGTCAACAAGCTCTCAGAAGAGATCCAGGCCTTTTTGCGCACCCCTGCCGCACAAGCCAAACTGCAGGCTGCAGGCATTGTGCGGGTGGGCAATTCTGCTGCCGAATTCCAGTCCTTCATGGCCAGTGAATTCGAGCTGTACAAAAAAGTGATCCAGGACGCTGGTATCAAGGCCGAATAAGGACGCCGGCCCCCGTGCCGCACCCAGACATAATCGGCTATGCCTGACGCACAACTGATCGCCCTGGACTGGGGCACCTCCAACCTGCGGGCCAGCCTGCTCGATGCCCACGGCCAAGCCCTGGAGACGCGCAGCGCCCCGGGTGGTGTGATGGCGGTCAAGGACGGCCAATTTGCCCAGGCGCTGTTGGCGCTGTGCGGCGACTGGCTGGCGCAGACCACCTGCCCGCTGGTGGCCAGCGGCATGATCGGCAGCCGCCAGGGCTGGCGTGAGGCCCCTTACCTGGATGCACCCACCCCTCTGGCGCAGGCGGCGCAGCAGTTCATCACCGTGCCGGTAGCTCTGGCGGATGGCGGCCCTGCGCGTTTGCTGCACATTGCGCCGGGCCTGCGCTGCCTGGACAGCGCCGGCGAGTTTGACGTGATGCGTGGTGAAGAAACCCAGATCTGGGGTGCCGGCCTGGCCGAACACAGCTGCTGCGTCTTGCCGGGTACGCACAGCAAGTGGGCCTGGCTGGGCGAGGGCGGCGCGATTCGTCACTTCAAGACTTTCATGACCGGCGAGCTGTACGGCCTGCTGACCCAGCACAGCATTTTGGGCCGGTTGATGGTGTTGGGCACGGAGCCCAAGGCGCTGCAGACCGACGCCTTGCTGGCCGGGGTCCGGCTGGGCCTGCGCGGCCATGCCGAGCTGCCGCACACCCTGTTTGCAGCGCGTACCGCCGGCCTGATGGGTCGGCTGGCGCCCGAGGCTTTGCCTGACTTTTTGTCGGGCATCCTGCTCGGGGCTGAAATCGGTGGTGCCACCGCTGGCGCCGAGCCGCTGCAGCAGGTCACTTTGATTGGCGACGAGGCGCTGTGTCAGCGCTATGCGCTGGCGCTGGAGGTGGCCGGCCTGGGCGTCAGTCGTGCGGCCGACGGCGCCACCACCCGCGGCCAGTGGCTGCTGGCGGGTGCCGCCGGGCTGCTGGGGGCGGCCGCATGAGCGCGCCGCTGCAGCACCTGCTGGCCCACCCGGTGGTGGCGATTTTGCGTGGCGTCACCCCCGACACGGTGCTGGGCGTAGCCCAGGTGCTGTTGGATGCCGGCTTTCGGGTGATCGAGGTGCCGCTCAACTCACCTTCGCCGCTGGCCAGCATAGAAGCATTAGCGCGCGAGTTTGGCGCTGACGTGCTGGTGGGCGCTGGCACCGTGCTCAGCCCGGCCCAGGTGGACGACGTGGTGGCGGCGGGCGCCGGGCTGGTGCTCTCGCCCAACTGCCACGCGGAGGTGATCGCGCAAACCCTGCGCCACGGCGTGCTGGCTATGCCAGGTGTGGCCACGCCCTCTGAGGCGTTTGCCGCGTTGGCGGCCGGCGCGCAGACACTCAAGCTGTTTCCGGCCGATGTGCTGGGCACGGCCAGCTTCAAGGGCTGGCG
>CAJAXU010000385.1 GCA_903948045.1 uncultured beta proteobacterium
CCGAGCGCAGCGACGGCCAGTACATCAGCAATGCCGACCTGGACCTGGCGCTGGAGCCGTTTCGCAAGATCCGCTCGGCCGTGGGGGACCGCATGGACATCATGGTTGAGTTCCACAGCCTCTGGCGCCTGCCGATGGCGCAAAAGATTGCGCGCGCGCTCAAACCCTTTAACACCTTCTGGCATGAAGACGCGATCCGCATGGACAGCCTGGACCTACTCAAACAGTACGCGCGCGACTGTGAGGCCCTGATCTGCGCCAGCGAGACGCTGAGCTACAAATGGGCCTTTAAGGACTACCTGCAGACTGGCGTGGCCGGCGTGGTGATGCTTGACCTGAGCTGGTGTGGTGGGCTGAGCGAGGCGCGCAAAATTGCCGCCATGGCCGACGCCTGGCAATTGCCAGTGGCCCCGCATGACTGCACCGGGCCAGTGGTCTGGACGGCGTCGAGCCACCTGTCGCTGCACGCGCCCAACGCCCTGGTGCAGGAGAGCGTGCGGGCCTTCTACAGCGGCTGGTACAAGGAACTGGTGACTGACTTACCCGTGGTCAAGCACGGCATGCTGAGCCTGAGCGACAAGCCCGGTCTGGGCCTGGAGCTGCTGCCCGATCTGCACTTGCGCGCAGATGCCACGCTGCGCGTCAGCCAGTGACCTTGGCTGACTTGGGCGAGGCCGGGCGCACCACGTCGTGTGGCAGCAGGGTTTCGCGGCAGTGGCTGCAGGCCACAGTTCCTGGCGTGCTTTGGCCGCAGCTGCGGTGGCGCCAGGCGATCGTGTCGGGGCCGCTGGCCAGGGCCTGGCCCCAGGCACTCAGTGTGAGCAGGTAAGGGAATAGCGCGGTCCCGGCCGGCGCTAACCTGTAGCTGGCGCGCCGCGCATCGTCCGGGTCGGGCTGCCTGCGCAGTACGTCCAGCAGGCACAAACGCTGCAGGCGCTGCGCCAGCACCGCACTGCTGATGGCCAGGGCCTGCACATACTCGTCGTAGCGGGTGAGGCCCAGCATCGATGCCGCCACCAGCAGCAGCGACCAGCGGTCGTCAATCACGGCCAGAATGTCGCGCCCCAGCGCCGGCCCGCCGGCCGGCTGTGGCTTGCGCCATCGTCGGTTGCGCTCGGTCCGCAGTGGCAGGGGGCTGGCGCCGGCCAACAGCTCCGGCTGCATATTGGGCAGTGACAGCGGCGCGGCACAGTGCGGGCACAACAGCTGCGGCGTGCAGGTATGGCCGCAGCGCCGATGCAGCAGCTTTTTCGGCATCAAGTGATGCGGGTCGCCCCAACGTCGGTCCCAGCGCCAACTGGCCAGCACATTGCCGTACAGGTCCTTGCCGAGCGGCGTCAATCGGTACTCTTCGCGCGCCGGTTGCGTCTGGTACAGATGCCGGCGCAGCAGGCCCAGTTCGACCAAGCCGCGCAGACGCAGGCTGAGGGTCTGACGCGGGATGCCCAGTGCTTGCTGGAAGGTCTCGAACTGGCGCGCACCCAGAAAAGCCGCGCGGATGATGGCGTTGGACCAGGGTTCGGTGATGCGGTCAATCGCGCTTGCTAGGTGGCTGCCCCGCAGTGCCACCCCCCAGTCTTCTGCTGTCGGCATGCGGCCGCTTTATCCGGTGCCCCGCTACTGGGTGTAGACGCCGCCATCCACGATGAGCATTTCACCGTTGATGAACGCCGCCGCCGGGCCCAGCAGGAACAGGATGGGACCGGTCATGTCTTGTGGTTCGGCCATGCGTTTCATCGGCACCCGCTGGCCATACTTGTCGGCATCGATGCCGTCGAAGATCTGTTCGCGACCAGTGCCACCGGTCAGAAAGGCGGTGTTGGTCAGGCCCGGCGCCACCGCATTGACGCGAACCCGCGGCGCATTTTCGCGCGCCAAGCCCTTGGTCAGCGCCACAACGCCGGCCTTGGCGGCGCCATAGTGGGTGTAGCCTTTGACGACATCGACCGCCATGGTCGACGCCACGCTGACCATCGCCCCCTGACCCGACCGGTGCAGCAGCGGCAGGGCGGCCCGGGCGCACAGAAAGTGGCAGCGCAGATTGCCGGCGATGATCTCGTCAAACACGGCCACCGACAACTCGGCTATCGGTTGCCAACCCTTGAAAAACCCAGCCAGGTTGACAAAGCCATCCAGCGCCGGCCAGTGCTGGCCCAGCGTGCCAAAGGCGGCCGCCACGCTGGCTTCGTCGCTGCCGTCCATGGCAATGGCCAGCACCTGCGCGGGCGGCGGGTTCTGCGCCAGGGAGCTGGGCAGGTCCAGCACCGCCACCGCTACGCCGGTGTCCAGCAGGGCCCGCACCAATTGACGGCCCATGCCGCCGCAGCCGCCAACCACCGCCACCCGGGCGCCGGGCGGCGGGCCCAGGCGCGCCGGGTCAAAGACCGGGCTGCTCATGCTGCTATTGATGCAATGACGGCCGTCGCGATCACTGCAGCAGGTCGCTGACCGAGACCCAGCGGCCGCCCGTGGCTTGGTCCACCCGCACCGTTTCCGGGTCAATGTGGTTGGCTTTGAAGGTCTTGGGGCCGTAGAAAATCAGACCCTTGTCGTCGTAGCCGGTGGTCTGCAATGCCTTGGCTACTTTGTCGGCAGTCACGTCGCGACCTGCGGCGGCAAGCCCCTTGACAAACCAATCGGTGTACACATAAGACAGCAGCGCGTTTTCATCTGGTTCCATGTTGTTGAAGCGCTTTTTGAAGCTGTCTTTCCAGCCCTTGACTTCGGGTGCATCGGTGCCGGCTTTCCAGACGCCGACGCCATACAGGCCCTCAACCGTGTCCTTGCCCAGTTGCAGCACGATGCCGGTGCGGCCAGGGTTGCCTGTTAACACCTTGACATCGGTCCAGCCCAGCTTCTTGACTTCAGACATGATGCCCACGGTTTCGCGGGTGACGGTGGCGATGACGATCAGGTCGGTGCCTGCGGCCTTCATGCGGGCCACCTGTGAGGAGAAGTCAATGTCGGCCACCTTGTAGCCAGCCTCTGCCACCAGGGTCAGGCCGTTGGCCTGCACCGCTGACTTGACACCAACGCCCATCAGGTCACCGAGCGGGCCCTCCTGGTAGATGTAGCCCACTTTTTTGGCGCCGTGCTTTTTGATCATCCAGTCGACACCTTTGTGCATCACGGTGTTGTAGTTGGGCGTGGTGGTGAACAGCAAGGGGCTTTTGCCAGAGATTTGCTGGATCACGGACGAGGCTGCCCAAGGCGAAAAGTACAGCACGCCGGCATCGACCGCTTTCTTGACCGTGGCGGCGTTCGGGCCTGAGCCGAACGGGTTGACGATGGCAAACACGTCGTCGCTGCGGATCAGCTTGTCTACCGCGCGCACGGCCAGCTGCGGCTGGCTGCCGTTGTCTTCCACCACGATGCGCAGCTTGCGGCCATTGATGCCGCCAGCCTCATTGACTTCATCGATGCGCATTTGCATGCCGTTGCGCAGGTGCGGCATGCCGGCCGCGACCGGGCCGGACAGATCCATGTGCGTGCCCAGGACAATTTCTTTGTCTGAGACCCCGCCCGCGTGTGCGGTGGTCCCCAGCATGGCCGCCAGCAGGGCAGCTGGTAAAAATTTGAAATAACGCTTCATGACGGTCTCCTTCTCTAGTTAATCGACAGTAAAAAAATGGGGGTGCTTTCTGCCTCAGGTCGTGGCGTACATGCTGGCAATCACGGTGGCGTATTTGCTGGCCATGACCTTGCGCTTGAGCTTCATGGTGGGTGTGAGCTCATCGTCCTCGGCGGTCAGCAGCTGGGCAATGATGCGGAAGTCTTTGATTTGCTCCACCCGTGCCAGCCGGGTATTGACCTGCGCGAGCTCGGCCTGGATCAGGGCCAGTACCTCAGGCGCGCGCGTCATGCTGGCGTAGTCGGTGTAGGGCACCTGCCGGTCTTGGGCAAACTTGGCCACGTTGTCCTGGTCCAGCATCACCAGGCAGGTCAGGTAGTGGCGGCCCTCACCGACCACCACCGCGTCCGCGATGTAGGGGCTGAACTTGAGGTGGTTTTCAATGTTGCTGGGCGTGATGTTCTTGCCGCCAGAGGTGATGATGATGTCCTTGAGCCGGTCCTTGATGCTCAGGAAACCATCGGCATCGATGGTGCCGCAGTCGCCGGTGTGCAGCCAGCCATCGGCGTCGATGGTCTCCCGCGTCTTTTCGGGCAGTTTCCAGTAGCCGGCAAAGACATTGGGCCCGCGCACCAGCACCTCGTCATCGGCGCCGAGCCGGATTTCGGTGCCTTGTGCGCACACCCCGGCGGTGCCGATACGGATGCGATTGGCCGGCATCGAGGTGCAGAAGCCGCAGGTCTCGGTCATGCCAAAAGCTTCCAGCAGGTCAATGCCGACGGCCATGTACCAGCGCAACAGGTCGGGCGGCACGGGGGCGGCGCCGGTCATGGCGGTCTTGATGTTCTGCAGCCCGAGAAAGCTGCGCAAATTGGACAGCACCAGCTTTTGCTGCCAGGCGTAGCGGGTGGCGCGCCAGCCGGTGATGGGCCGGCCATCGAGCCGGGCCTGCGCCATGGCCGCGCCCTCGGCCAACACCTGGGAATAGACTTTGCGCGCCACGGGCAGGGCATCCTGCATGTACAGGGTGACCTGGGAGTACATTTTTTCCCAGAACCGGGGCGGGCCAAAGATCACATGGGGCGCAACCTCACGCACATCGTTGAAGACGGTCCCGGCATTCTCTGGGAAATGCACGGTCTGGCCCTGCGCCAGTGGGTTGTAAGCGGTGCTCATGCGCTCGGCGATGTGGCACAGTGGCAGAAAAGACAGGGTCCGGTCCAGCGGCTGCAGCTGCAGGTACTGCTGCACGCTGTTGATCTGGAACATCAGGTTGCGGTTGCTGACCATGGCCCCCTTGGGTGCGCCAGTGGTGCCCGAGGTGTAGACCAGGAAGGCAATGTCCTCGGGCCGGCTGGCGTCGATGGCCGCGTCAAAGCGCTGCGGGTCGGTCGCGGCCAGCGCCTGGCCCTGCGCCAGGAACAGCTCAAACGGGGTGGCCATCGGGTCCGCCAGGTCGCGCAGGCCTTTCAGGTCGGTGATGACGATGCGCTGCAGCGCCGGGCAGTGGCCGCGCACGGTCAGCACCTTGTCGTACTGCTCTTGGTTTTCCACAAACAGCACGCGCACCCCGGCGTCCTGAAGGACGTACTGCACCTGTTCTGGCGACGAGGTGGGGTAGATGCCCGTGCTCAAAATGCCCATGCACTGCGCACCGAGGTCGGCGTACAACCATTCGGGCCGGTTTTCGGACAGGATGGCGATCGCTTCGCCGCGTTGCAGGCCCAGGCCGTGCAGCGCCATGCCGATGGCACCGGCCCGCTCAAAGTACTCAGACCAGCTGGTCGAGGCCCAGATGCCTTTTTTCTTGTGGCGCAGTGCAGCCTGCGCCGCCCAGTCCCGGCTGCGGGCGCGGAACAGTTTTTGGGGCGTGTCCTGGCCGTAAGCCTGGATGGGCGAGGATGAGGACGCGGGCGCGGCGATAGACATCGTGCAACTACCTCCAGGTCTTGCGCCGCTTCCAGCGCTGTTTTTGACCATCTTCGCGTGGCTGCTGGTGGCCGCCGCCCAGGTAGAACTCTTTCACGTCGTCCTTGGCCATCAACTCGGCGCAGGTGCCAGCGGCCACAATCCGGCCCAGCTCCATGATGTAGCCATCGTCGGCCGTTGCCAGGGCAATGGCGGCATTTTGCTCGACCACCAGAATCGCCGTGCCCAGCTCGGTGTTGATGCGCCGCACGATGGCAAATATCTCGCGCGTCAGCAGGGGCGACAGGCCCAGCGATGGCTCATCCAGCAGCAGCACCGAAGGCCGTGCCATCAGCGCCCGGCCGATGGCCAGCATTTGTTGTTCGCCACCCGACAGCAGGCCACCATGCTGGTCCTGTCGCTCCAGCAAGCGCGGAAACCAGGCGAAGACCCGGGCCAGATCGGCCTCGAGATGCTCGCGTCCGGCGCGGGCAAAGGTGCCCATCATCAGGTTCTCGCGCACGGACAAAAAGGGAAACACCTGGCGGCCTTCGGGCACCAGAACCACGCCGCCGCGCGCCACCTGGTCCGGGTCTTGCCCATGGATCGCCTGGCCCTTGTAGTTGATGCTGCCCTTGAACGGGTCGATCACCCCGGCAATCGTGTTGAGCAGCGTGGTCTTGCCAGCGCCGTTGGCCCCGAGCACGGTCACGATGCGACCGGGCTGGACCTCCAGATTGATACCCTTGATGGCATTGACCGGGCCGTACCAGGTTTCCAGGTTTTTGACGGCGAGCACGGGTGTTGTTGCGGCCATGGCGTCAGGCCCCCAGGTAGGCGGCAATCACTGCAGGGTCACTCTGTACCTCTGCGGGCGTGCCAAGTGCCAGCACCTGCCCCATGTTCATGCACAGCACGCGGTCGGCGGCCTCTGACACCAGCGACATGTCGTGCTCGACCATGATCACGGTGATGCCGAGGTCTTTCTGGATGTCATCGATCCAGAAGGCCAGCTCCCGGGTTTCTTCCGGGTTGAGGCCGGAGGCCGGTTCATCCAGCAGCAGCAGGCGGGGTTGGGTGGCCAGTGCCCGCGCCAGCTCCACCACCTTGCGCACGCCATAGGGCAGGCCGGCGACCGGGCTGTTGCGGTAGGGCATGAGGTCGAGCAGTTGGATCACGTCTTCCACCTGGTCTCGCGAGGCGGCCTCGGCCGCGCGCACTGCCGGCGTCCAAAGCCACTGTGCTGCAAAGCTGCCGTGCGGGAAACGGTGCCGGCCCAGCAGCAGGTTGTCCAGCACAGTACCGCCTTCAAACAACTCGATGTTTTGAAAGGTACGCCCGATGCCGCTGTGCACCACCTTGTGGCGCGGCAGGGCGGTGATGTCCTGGCCCTCGAACTCCACCCGCCCTTGGGTCGGGTCGAACACCCGGGTGATGACGTTCAGGATCGAGGTCTTGCCCGCCCCATTGGGGCCGATGATGGCAAACACCTCGCCCTGCTCGACCGAGAAGCTGACATTGCCAATTGCCTGTACGCCACCAAAGCGCAGCGACAGATCCGAGACGGAAAACACGCTCACTTGTAACGCTCCGACTTCATGTAACTCTTGCCGCGTTTGAACATGTCCTGCCGGTACAGCGGAAAGGTTTCCAGAAAGGTCTTGAACTTGATCCAGCGGCCGTTCAGCCCCTTGGGCTCAAACAGCACAAACAGGGCCAGCACCAGGCCGAAGACGAAGATTTCCAGTCCGAACTGTTTGGCGATGTGGTCAGGCAGCAGCGGCTTGATGCGCGAGATGAAGGTCGGCAGCATGCTGATCAGGATGGCCCCCAGGATGGCGCCGCGCAGCGACCCTAAACCACCAATGGTCACCATCAACACCAGCTCCAGCGACAGGATCAGACCAAAGCCTTCCGGCGTCAGGAAGCCGACATGGTGCGCCAGCAGCGCGCCGCCCAGACCGGTGATGCTGGCCGACACCACAAAGGCCAGCACCTTGTAACCCGCCACCCAGATGCCCAGGCCGTAGGCTGCGGCCTCGGAGTCGCGCACGCCCATGAAGGCCCGTCCGGTTTTAGCGCGCATCAGGTTGAGCAAACCCAGCAGCACCAGCACCAGCACCACCAGGCACAGGTAGTAAAACGACTGCAGCTTGGACAGGTCAAGCCCGAACAACTGCGGGCTGTTGACCGAGACCCCATTGAAGCCACCGGTCACGCTTTTCCAGCGGCCAATCACATGCTCGGTCAGGATGGCGAAGGCCAGTGTCACCATGGCCAGGTAAAGCCCGGACACCCGGATCGCCGGCAGCCCGATCACCAGCCCGATGAAACCGGTAAAGCTGGCTGCCAGCAGCATGGAGGGCACCAAAGGCACCCCTTGCGCGAGCAGCCAGGTGTGGGTGTAGGCGCCGATGGCAATGAAGGCCGAGTGCCCGAGTGACACCTGCCCGGTGTAGCCGACCAGCACCATCAGGCCCAGGCTGACAATGCACATGATGAACACGTAACTGAGCTCGCCCACCACGTACTTGGGCATGACCCAGGGCGCGATCAGCAGCGCCACCATCAGCAGGCTGTAGGCCAGCCGGCCAGGCAGGTAGCGCAACAGGGCGTGGCCGTCGCGGTAGCTGGTGTCGTAGGCGAAGCGCATGGCTCTGGTCAGACCCGGCGGCCGTGGGCTTCACCGAGCAGCCCGCGCGGCCACAGGATCAGCACGCCAATGAGCACGATGTAGGCCATGGCATCCTTGAAACCGTCGGGCAGGTAGACCCCGGAAAACTGCTCGATCACGCCCAGCAGCAAGCCGCCCAGGATGGCGCCCGGCACACTGCCGAAGCCACCCAGCACCAAGGCGGCCAGGGCTTTGAGCACCACGATCCACAGCCCGATGTCGACCAGTGCGATCGGCGCCAGCAGCAGGCCGCAGACCGCCGCGATGGCGCCAGAGATGGCCCATACCATCGAGGTCACGCGTTTGACGCGGATGCCGCTGAGGTAGGCTGCCAGCTGGTTTTGCGAGGCCGCCTGGATGGAGGTGCCCAGCGCCGTCTTTTTGAGGAACCAGAACAGCACCAGCGTGATCAGCAAAGCCATGCCGACGATGGCCAGACTGAGGTCATTCACCACCAGCGTGCCGATCTGGGTTTTCTGACCGGTCCAGGGCGTGGGGTAGGTGCGCGAGTCCGGGCCGAAGGACATGCTGACCAAACCGCGCAGCATGAAGGCAATGGCGATGGTCAGCATCACGCCGGCAAATTGCGGCTGGCCCACGATCAGCCGCATGATGCGGGCATCGAGCAGCCAGCTGAACGCCGCTGCCAGTAGCACCGTGGTCAGCGTGGCCAGCCAGAAGGGCCAACCCAGACCGACGATCAGGCCCCAGCCGACAAACGAGGAGGCCATGAGCACGTCACCATGGGCAAAATTGAGGACTTCGGTCGCTTTGTAGGTCAGGACCAAGCCCAGCGCCACCAGCGCGTAGATGGCGCCAATTGCGACCCCGTTGAGGGTCAGCTGTAGCAATTGGGCAAGGTCGGGATTCAAGGTTGAGGTCCGCGCTGACTTAGTCTAGTTGGGAAAGTGATATCTTGGCACATCCGCCCTTGGCCGTCCATCGGGCAAGCACGCGATTGCAGCAAATCCAGGGTAAACACTTAGGCTGCGAGTCGCTCAATCACCATGGCGCTGGCCACGCCGGCGGCGCCGCAAATCGCAATGCAGCCGTAGCGTTGCGCGCGCCGTTCCAGCTCGTCGATCAGCACACTGACCAAGGCGGCGCCGGTGCAACCCATGGCGTGACCGATGGCGATGGCGCCGCCATTCACATTGACGCGGTCGGCACCCACCTGCATGTC
>CAJAXU010000386.1 GCA_903948045.1 uncultured beta proteobacterium
CCCCGGTGACCGGCTTGCAGTCGATGCCGCCGACCTGCTGGAAATAGGTGAACTGTGTCACCTCCATGCCGTTGAGCCAGACCTCCCAGCCCAGACCCCAGGCGCCCAGCGTCGGGTTTTCCCAGTCGTCCTCGACAAAGCGGATGTCGTTCTTTTTCAGGTCAAAACCCAGTGCTTCCAGCGAGCCTAGGTACAACTCCAGTATGTTGCTCGGGGCCGGTTTCAGCACCACCTGGTACTGGTAATAGTGCTGCAGTCGGTTCGGGTTGTCGCCATAGCGGCCGTCCTTCGGGCGCCGGCTGGGCTGGACGTAGGCCGCCTTCCAGGGCTCGGGCCCGATGGCGCGCAGAAAAGTGGCGGTGTGCGAGGTGCCGGCACCGACCTCCATGTCATAGGGCTGCAACAGGGCGCAGCCCTGGGCGTCCCAATAGGACTGCAGGTTCAGGATGATTTGTTGGAAGGTCAACATGAGAGGTCGGGGCTCGGCACCGGCAGAGCCCGGGTTTTGGCAACAGACACACCGCGGCGGCGTGTAAAACCTCATTTTACGGGCGTTCCAAGCCGATCGTCCGTGGCTGTGGATAGCACTAGCGTTTTCGCAAGCGTCGTCTCCAGCTCAGGAATACCAAGCTCAAGCCAGCGATCCAGTAAGGCCACAGACCTAATCGGGCCACCCACCAAACATAGGGGGTGAGGCCGATACGCCCTTCGACCTCGCCCACCAGGGTGCCGCGGGTTTCGCGCGGTAAGGCCTGCATCACGCGAGCTTGATGGTTCACGATCGCGGTCACCCCGGTGTTGGTAGACAGCAGGAAAGGGCGGCCGAATTCAAGCGCGCGCCAGCGGGCAATCTGCAGGTGCTGGTCCATTGCCAAGCTATCGCCAAACCAGGCCAGATTGCTGAGGTTGACTAGGATGGTGGGGGCCTGCGCCGCATCGCGGAACTGCTGAGCTAACTCCTCCCCGAACAAATCTTCGTAGCAAACGTGCGTTGCAAGCCGCTGCCCCTGCCATTGAAAGGTCGGCTGGCCCAGGCCACCACGGGTGAAGTCCCCCAGCGGTATGTTCATCAGCTCGGTAAACCATCTGAACCAGGGCGGAATGAACTCGCCAAAGGGGACCAAATGGTGCTTGTCATACCGCCACGGCCCTTCCGTGCCCGGACGCAGCCCAAGCACCGAGTTGGTGTAGCCTTTGTCAAAATTACCCATGGGTATTCCGATCAACGCCGCCTGTGCGCCGCCGGCAAAGCGTTGATGCAGTGCCGCCCAATACCCTGTAGGCAGCTGATGAGGCAACAAAGGCACAGCGGTTTCTGGCGCCACCACCAAAGCTGTGTTGGCTTGCTGCAACTGTTCGCCGTACCATTGCAGCGCGAGCGGGACACCACTGCCCGACTCAAACTTCTCGTCCTGTGGAATATTCCCCTGCAGCAAGGTCACGGTAAGTGGGCCATTGCTCTGCGTCGGATCTGGCGCGAGCAGCGGGGCAAACGTTGGCAGGCCGAGCAACACCAGCGCGCCGATCAGAATGCTCCGAAGGCCCTCACGCGGCCAGTTTGCGCTACGCTCCAGCAGCAGGGCCAGCGCCATGGCCAGCCAAGCGGCCAAAGCACAGACGCCGTACGCACCCAGCCAGGGCGCGTAATAGGCTAACGGACCATCTGGATGCGCATACGCCGCCGCAGCCCAGCCAAAGCCGGTCAGCCAGACCCCACGTGCTACTTCAGCCAAAAGCCAGAGCGCGGAAAAAAGCAGCGTACTTTGGCTCATTCTCTCGGGTGCCAAGTACACATAAACACCACAAGCGACGGCATAGTAGCTCGCTAGAAATGCAGCAAGGGCCAATACGGCCAGTACCGACGGAACAGCGGGGAGTCCGCCATAGGTGTTCAACGCGATGAAGATCCAGCCGCACGCCACCGCCAGCCAGGCGGTGGCAAACACTGCGCCATAAAGTACGCCCAATCGCCAATTGGATGACGGCTGGCGGATGCAACGTCGCAGCAGCCAAGCCAGAATGGCCAGCGACACGAGCTGAAGCCACCAGACCGGCTGCCCGGTCGGGAGCCAGGGTATCGAGCTCCCTAGTACTTTGGGCCACGCCATACTCAGCGCGTGGAGCGAACCGGCACCAAGGGCCAGCAAGGTGTAACCGATAGCCCAGCGCTCCTGAAAGCGCAGCGCTAGCGCAGGTGTTCGGCGCGTCAGCGCGTCACGCTGCGGCGCGGTCAAGTGGCGACACCTTGAACCATTTCACAGCACCGCCTTTGGTGTGCAAAACGACAAAGCTCAGGCCAGCGATATCGTGGCGCTCACCGCGCTTGGGCACGTGGCCCATTTCGTGTGCGATCAGTCCGCCAACAGTGTCAAACTCTTCCTCTCGGTCCCGGCTGTTTAATGTCACGCCAAAGGCGTCGTTGACGCGTTCAATCGCCGTATCACCACTTACTCGGTAGGTCCGGTCGGCAAGACCAAAAATATCACCCTCGTCTTCGGCGATGTCGAATTCATCCTCAATCTCACCCACAATTTGTTCGAGCACGTCCTCGATGGTAATGAGACCAGCCACACGTCCGAACTCATCGATCACGATCGCCAAATGGTTTCGGTTGCCACGAAATTCACGCAACAAGTCGTTCAGACCCTTGGTTTCTGGGACAAACACAGCCGGGCGCAGCAAAGCACGGATATTGACTTCAGGCGCGCGCTGCAGCTTGAGCAAGTCTTTGGCCATCAGAATGCCAATGATGTTCTCACGCTCACCGTCAAAGACCGGAAAACGAGAATGCGCCGTATCGATCACCACATGCAACAATGCATCGTATGGCTCATCGATGTTCACCAAGTCCATGCGCGTCGCTGGCACCATCACATCGCCTGCCGTCATGTCGGCCATTCGGATCACACCTTCCAGCATGATGCGTGACTCGGCCCCAATAATGTTGTTCTCTTCGGCTTCCGCCAATGTTTCAATCAATTCGGCAGTTGAGTCTGGGCCCGGATGGATGAACTCGGCGAGTTTTTGAAGAAACGTGCGCTTATCGTCTCTATCGGGAAGGCGTGCGGGGTGAGGGTCAGACACAAAAAATGGCGCAGGACATGCGGTTATTCAACAGCCTCAAGGATAGCGGATTGCTGCGGCAGTTGGTCAGGCGATTGTCACGACTGCATTTGCCTCACATGCAAAGCGAATGTTCGGCCTACTTACGTCTCGACAGCAACAGCTCAGCCAGTCGATCGCGGTACTTTTTGACTTGCGACTTGACCTGGTAGTCAGCCTGAGCCAGCTGCTCTTCAATCAGCTCGTTCAGATGAGAATCAAAGGTCGAGGGCAGCAGCAGCAAGTGAGCCTGCGACTCACCACCGTCACGCTCAATCAGGGCGCCCGCATGACGCGCGATCTTCATCATGGCGGTATTTTCACTCAACGCGTGGATGAACATCCGACTGACCCCTTCATTCCGCGCGTGCATGGCAGCGCGGTCGAAAAGCCGGGCACCAAAGCCCCGACCCCTTGCAGACTCAAGCACTGACACACCGAACTCGGCACAGGTATCCAACGACGGATCCACTGAATAAGCCAAATGAGCCATGGCAATCAAGTCAAGCCGCCGGTTGTAAATGCCAAATATCTCGTCCCTCTCGAAATCCAACGCACCCACGTAGCGCAAGATCTGCTCATCTGTTGCCACGAAACCAAATCGCAGGTACCTATCCTGCGGGTTCAAACTCAGCAAATGCCGGCCAATGCGCTCGCGGTGATTCGCACCCAGTGAGCGAATCGGCACCACAACTGGATA
>CAJAXU010000387.1 GCA_903948045.1 uncultured beta proteobacterium
AGGTCGGCGCCGCCTCAAACCAGCGGATGTCCTGTGGCTGACCCCGCCGGGGAATGATGGCAAAGCGCGAAGGCTGGTCGGAATGGAACTTGACCACGTGCTTGCCCTGCTTCAGCAACTCCGGGTCCCAGTACAACGGAAAATCGTTCAGGATGGCGTAGTGCTCGGTGAAGCACATGTCATGCGGCAGCCGCGGCCCGGGCAGCGGGATTGGCACGTAGTGCACCAGTTGGTCGTGCCGGTCCACCACGCCGTAATGCATGTAGGGCGCATGCTTGGAGTAGTTGAAAAACAGCATCTCGCCCGTGGCCTCATCGACTTTCATGTGGGCCGAAATGCCGTCCAGCGGCGACCAGGCCGGAATGCCCTGCTGCGCCAGTGTGAACGGGTCCAGCCGGTAACCCTCGCCGCATTGGTAGTACGAGGTGAACGCATGGCCGGCGTGCACCACCACATCGGTGCTGGAGGCGTCCTTGATCGAGCCATGCGCACCCCAACCCGGCCGGCTTGATAGCGCCGGGTTTTCCATCAGGCCGGCCCAGAGCCGCTTGCCAGCCTCTTGTTCGGCGCTGAGGCCCTTGGTTTGCACAAAGCGGTTGCGGTAACTGGCCTGGCCATCCTTGAAGCTGATCATGTGAACCATGCCGTCGCCGTCAAACGGGTGGTAACGGCCGAGCGACTGGTACACCGGGTTCTGGGTGTTGCGCAGATACAGGCCATCGATGTCGTCCGGTATCCGGCCCGCGATCACGGGCAGGTCGGTGGCGTTGACTTCTTCGAGCAGCGGGGTCCAGGCCCCTTGCAGGTAGGGGTGGTCGCCGGGTGTCAGGTCACTGTCCAGGCGGCGGATCACTTCGGTTGGCATGGGCACTCCTTGGGCTCAGTCGGGTTGGTCGGAAAAGGTCACGGCCCACGGCAGCACCGGCTCGCGGCAAGCGCTGCACAGCACCTGGGGCACAAAGCGGTGGCCACAGGCCTTGTGCGCCGGCCGGATCGAGCTGGGCAGATGCAGGTGGTCGCGGCTGGCCCAGGTGGAAAAGCAGACCAGGTAGCCAAACAGGTCGCGGCTGGCCGGCGTCAACCGGTAGCGCATGCGCCGGGCATCTGCAACATCGGGTTGGGCCAGCAGCAGGCCGGTCTCAACCATGCCGCTGAGCCGCCGGGCCAGCACGCTGCTGGCAATGCCAAGCACGCGGCCCAGCTCATCAAAGTAATGGCAGCCCAGCACCACGGCCGTCACGATCATCAGGGCCCAGCGGTCCACGCGCAGGCCCAGGCCCATACCGTCCGAGCCGCTGGCTGCAACCCGGGCATTGCGGCCGGCGTCCTCGGCGGGCAGCAGCAGGGCGGGCACCGGTTGCAGGCTGAACGTGAGGTCGTTCATGCCGGTTTTCTCAGTGCAGGCAGCACAGGACAGCACCGGCAGAAAAGCCTTGCCGCAGGTTTGGTGCCGCAGGTAGCCCGGCAGGGTCCGCGACCGCTGGCCCCAGCGCCGCTCCCACATCCAGATCATCAGCACCTGGTCGTAAAGCTTGAGTCCGGCCGGTGTCAGGTGGTAGGCCTGGCGTTTGGGGCGCTCCTGGTAGGGTTGCTGGCGCAGCAGCCCCAGGGTGACCAGTTTGCTCAGCCGGTCGGCCAGGGTCGAGCGCGGGATGGCGAGTTGTGATTGCCAATCTTCAAATTTTTTCACGCCGGTGAAAGCGCCCAGCAGCACGGCGGCGGTCCAACGGTCGCCCAGCAGCTTGAGGCCGTGGTTGAGCGTGCTGCTCAGCAGGGCATCGCGCGTGAGCTGCAGGTCGACCATGGCGGATGCGGTGGGCCAGGCCGATTCAGGTCGGGCAGGCCACGACAAAACTCACCACTGTGGCGCAGGAGCCGCCGATGTTGAGCGTCTGGATGCGTTGCGCTCCTTCAATCTGACAATCACCGGCGCTGCCGGTGACTTGGCGCGCCGCATCGAACAGCATGCGCGTGCCGGTGGCCCCGACCGGGTGGCCGCAGCCAATCAGACCGCCACTCATGTTGACCGGGCAGCGGCCGCCGGGCTCAATGGTGCCGTCTTCCACCGCCTGCCAGCTTTGGCCAGGCGCGGTCAGCCCCAGGTGGTCGATCGCCATGTACTCGGTGGTGGTGAAGCAGTCATGGGTTTCCACGCCCTGCATGGCCTCGATGCCGCTCACGCCGGCGCGACGCCAGGCGTCCCCGATGGTGTCACGCACATGCGGGAACACATAGGGCTCCGACGCGCTGCGGACCAGCTTGTCCTTGAGCCGCAGGCCGGCATTGCGGTGGCCCCAGCCGGCGATGTGCGGCAGCTTGGCCAGGCTGCTGCCGCGGCGCTGGGCGTGGGCCCGGGCGAAGCTGGCCGAGGCTAGCACCACGGCGCAGGCACCATCGGTGATCTGGCCACAATCCTGGCGCCGGGTACCCGGCTCGATCAACGGGTTGGCCTCGTCGTCATCGGTGAAGCTCAGGGCGTCGAAGGCCCATTTGCGGGTTTGGGCCAGCGGGTTGCGCTTGGCGTGGCTGTAGTTGAGCTCGGCAATCCGGTTCAGGTGTTTGCGGTCCAGCCCGTAGCGCCGCTCGTACTCCTGCGCCAACAGGCCAAAGGCCGCCGGCCACATGAAGGTGCAATCAATGTCCTCATGGCCCTGCCAAGCGGCAGCGTTCTGGTTTTGCGACGCCACATTGCCCGGCAGGTTCTTGAACTCCTCCACCCCCAGCACCAGCACGCAGTCGTAGCGGCCGGCCTCGATTTCGGCCATCGCGCTCAGGACGCCCAGCGACGACGAGGCACAGGCCCCTTCATGCCGCATGGCGGGCACGCCCCACAACTCGGGCACCACCTGGGCCACCATGGCGCCCAGATGGGCCTGCTGCCGCTGCAACTCCCCAAAAGCGTTGCCGACATGGATGCTGGCGATGGACGCGGCATCCAGCTCGCAGGCCGCCAGGGCGCCCAGCGTAGCCTCGCGTGTGATGTCCGAAATATCCTGACCCTGGCGGGACCAGACTTTGGCGAAATCGGTCTGGTAACCGCCCAGCACGTACACGGGTTCACGCATGTTGGTCTCCTGCGCCCAGCCAGGGCAGTTGTTTGAATCGATTCATGGCTTGCTGGTAATCGCGCGCCAGTTCATCCACCACGGTGGCGACGCTGGCCACCGCCTTGATCGGGCCCAGGCCCTGCCCGGCGGCCCAGACCTCGGTCCATTTCTTGCCGGCAAAGGACTGGTTGCTGTCGTATTGGCGCCCCGGTGCGTCGGGCATGTTGTCGGGGTCCAGCCCTTGGGCGCGCAGTGAGGGCTTGAGCCAACTGGCAGCCGTACCGGTCACGCCGGCACTCACCACCAGGTCGTCGATGCTGCTGTCTACTACCATTTGCTTGTACTCCGGTGGCGCCAGGCTCTCGGCAGTCGGGATGAAGCGGGTGCCCATGTAGACCAGGTCGGCCCCACTGGCCACCGCGCCGGCCACACCCCAACCATCGCCAATGCCGCCGCCGGTGATGACATAGCCATCAAAAAACTCTCTCACAGCACTCACAAAGGCGAAG
>CAJAXU010000388.1 GCA_903948045.1 uncultured beta proteobacterium
AGCATCAGGCGCGGCTGGAAGGCCTTGCCGTCCCACACCGGCGCCATGGTGCTCTTACAGACGCCCAAAATCGCCACCTCGGGGGCATTGATGATGGGCGTGAAATAGCGCCCGCCAATGCCGCCCAAGGACGAGATGGTGAAGCTGGCGCCCGACATTTCGGCCGGGCTGAGCTTGCCATCGCGCGCTTTTTTGGCCAGGTCGCTCATCTCTTGGCTGATCTGGAAGATGCCTTTTTTGTCGGCATCCTTGATCACTGGCACCATCAAGCCGTTGGGCGTGTCTGCGGCAAAACCGATGTGGTAATACTGCTTGTAGATCAGTGCATCGCCATCCAGGCTGCTGTTGAACTCGGGGTATTTCTTGAGCGCGGCCACACAGGCTTTGATCAGGAAAGCCAGCATGGTGACCTTAACGCCGGATTTCTCGTTCTCTTTATTGGTGGCGACGCGGAAGGCCTCCAGGTCGGTGATGTCGGCATCGTCATGGTTGGTGACGGCTGGGATCATCACGGCGTTGCGCAGCAGGTTGGCGCCGCTGATCTTCTTGATGCGGCTCATCTCCCTGCGCTCAATCGGGCCGAACTTGGCAAAGTCCACCTTGGGCCAGGGGATCAGGCCCAGGCCAGCGCCGTCGTTGGCAGCGGCGGCAACGGCCGGCTTTATCTGCGCAGCGATAGCCGCCGTTTGCACCGCGCCAGCCATGACCGAGCGGGTGAAGGCCTGCACATCGGCCTCGGTGATGCGGCCCTTGGGACCACCGCCTTTCATTTCGGCCAGCGGCACGCCCAGCTCACGCGCAAACTTGCGCACCGAGGGCGAGGCGTGCGGCAGGCCCAACGGCGCAGCGCCCGGGGTATGCGCCGGGCTTGCCACTGCGGTGGTCGCTGCGGCCGGTGCAGCCAGCGCGGGCATGGCGGCGGCGACAAGGGCTGACGCCACCGCTGCCACCGCTGCCACCGGCGTAGCGACGGGCGTCGCGGCCAAAGCCACACCCTCCAAAATCGCCAGCAGGTCGCCAATATTGACCTTGTCGCCGACCTTGACCTTGAGTTCTTTCAGCACACCGGCCGTCGATGAGGGGATCTCCATCGCTGCCTTGTCTGATTCGACCGTGATCAGGCTTTGCTCCAGCCGGATGGCGTCGCCAGTTTTGACCAGCACCTCAATCACGGTGACATCCTTGAAATCACCAATGTCGGGCACCCGCACTTCCACCGGGCCCTTTGACACTGCGGCCGCTGCCGCTGGCGCTGGCGCAGCCAGTGCTACAGAAACAGGAGCTGAAGCGCTAGCAATGGCGGGGGCTGAAGCCTGTTTTGGCTCTGAAGACTCCGCCGCCGGAGCAGCGGCGGCGCCAGCCACTTCCAGCATCAGCACCAGCGAGCCCTCCTTGACCTTATCGCCCAGTTGTACCCTGAGTTCCTTCACCACACCGGCATGGCTGGAGGGAATTTCCATCGAGGCCTTGTCGGACTCCACGGTGATCAGGCTTTGCTCAGCCCGCACGTTATCGCCGGGTTTGACCATGAGCTCGATCACGGTCACTTCGGCGAAGTCGCCGATGTCGGGTACTTTGATTTCGATGACAGACACGTCAGTCTCCTTGTGTTCTGGGGGCTGGCTCAGGCGTACAGCGGGTTGATCTTGTCGGCTTGGATGCCGTACTTGGCAATCGCCTCGGCCACCTTGGCCACCGGTACCGTGCCCTCTTCGCTCAGCGCTTTCAGCGCCGCGACCACGATGTAATGACGGTTCACCTCAAAGTGCTCGCGCAGCTTACTGCGGAAGTCGCTGCGGCCAAAGCCGTCGGTGCCCAGCACCTTGTAGGTGCGGCCAGAACCGTTACTGTTTTTCGGGATGAAAGGCCGAATCTGCTCGGCATAGGCCTTCATGTAGTCGGTTGAGGCCACCACTGGGCCGGTGTGCTTTTCAAGCTGCTGGCCCACAAAAGACACGCGTGGCGTCTCCAGCGGGTGCAGCAGGTTGTAGCGCTCAGCGTCCTGACCGTCGCGGGTGAGCTCATTGAAGCTGGGGCAGCTCCAGACGTTGGCGGCCACGCCCCAATCGGCTTCCAGCAGCTCTTGCGCGGCAATCGACTCGCGCAGGATGGTGCCCGAGCCCAGCAATTGCACGCGCGGCGTGAATGTTTGCCCGCCGGACCGCTCCAAGGGCAAATGCACCCCCTCGGGGGGCAGCGCATCACGCGCAGCGGACAGCGTGGGGGCTAGTTCTTTGCCTTCCTTGCACAGGTACATGCCCTTGATGATCTGCGCTTCGGTGCCGGCGGTGAGGCCGGGCATGGCGTAGTTCTCGTTGAGCAGGGTCAGGTAATAGAACACGTTGTCCTGCTTTTCCACCATGCGCTTAAGGCCATGGTGCAGGATGACGCCGACCTCATGGGCGAAGGTCGGGTCGTAACTGATGCAGTTGGGGATGGTGCCGGCCATGATGTGGCTGTGGCCGTCCTCGTGCTGCAGGCCCTCGCCGTTGAGCGTGGTGCGGCCCGAGGTGCCGCCCAGCAAAAAGCCGCGCGCCTGCATGTCGCCCGCGGCCCAGGCCAGATCGCCGATGCGCTGAAAGCCGAACATCGAGTAGTACACGTAAAACGGCACCATGATGCGGTTGCTGGTTGAATAGCTGGTGGCGGCGGCGATCCAGCTACTCATGCCGCCGGCCTCGTTGATGCCTTCCTGCAGGATCTGGCCAGCCTTGTCTTCCTTGTAGTACATCACCTGGTCTTTGTCGACCGGGGTGTACTGCTGGCCGGCCGGGTTGTAAATGCCGATCTGGCGGAACAGACCTTCCATGCCAAAGGTGCGTGCCTCGTCCACCAGGATGGGCACCACGCGCGGGCCCAGCGCTTGGTCGCGCAGCAGCGTTGTCAAAAAGCGCACATAGGCCTGGGTGGTGGAGATTTCGCGCCCTTCCGGTGTGGCCTCCATCACCGACTTGAAGGTGTCCAGCGAGGGCACGGTGAATTGCTCGTCCGACTTAACCCGGCGGTGCGGCAGGTAGCCGCCCAGCGCCTGGCGCCGCTCGTGCAGGTACTTCATCTCGGGCGTGTCGTCGGCCGGCTTGTAGAAGGGGATGTCGGCAATCTGGCTGTCGGGCACCGGGATGTTGAAGCGGTCGCGGAAGATCTTGATGTCTTCGTCGGTCAGCTTCTTGGTCTGGTGCACATTGTTCTTGCCCTCGCCGCTCTTGCCCATGCCAAAACCCTTGACGGTTTTGATCAGCAACACGGTAGGCTGGCCCTTGTGCTTGACGGCCGCCGCGTAGGCCGCATACACCTTTTGCGGGTCATGGCCGCCGCGGCGCAGCGCAAAGATGTCGTCGTCGCTCATCTTAGCCACCATCTCCAGCGTCTTCGGGTCGCGGCCGAAGAAATGCTTGCGCACATAGGCGCCGTCGTTGGCCTTGAAGGCCTGGTAGTCGCCGTCCAGCGTGTCCATCCTCAGCTTGCGCAAAGCGCCGTCTTTGTCGCGCGCCAGCAGTGGGTCCCAGTCGCTGCCCCAGCGCAGTTTGATCACGTTCCAGCCCGCACCGCGGAATTCGCCTTCGAGCTCTTGGACGATCTTGCCGTTGCCACGCACCGGGCCGTCCAGGCGCTGCAGGTTGCAGTTGATGACAAAAATCAGGTTGTCCAGGCCTTCGCGTGCGGCCAGTCCGATGGCGCCCAAGGATTCGACTTCGTCCATCTCGCCGTCGCCACAAAACACCCAGACCTTGCGGTTCTCGCTGTTGGCAATGCCGCGGGCGTGCAGGTATTTAAGAAACCGGGCCTGGTAAATCGCCATCATCGGGCCCAAGCCCATGGAGACAGTGGAAAACTGCCAGATGTCGGGCATCAATTTGGGGTGCGGGTAGCTCGACAGGCCCTTGCCATCGACTTCCTGGCGGAAGTTGAGCAACTGCTCTTCGGTCAGTC
>CAJAXU010000389.1 GCA_903948045.1 uncultured beta proteobacterium
CGTCAGAGCGACGGCAGCTGGCAAACGCGCAACTGACAGGCGCAACTGACACGCGCTAACGGACCAGTATGACGACCGTATCGCCACTGACGCAGCATTCGCCCTCGCCCGCCGTGATGAACCTCAGCATTGGTGCCGAAGGCTTACCGGGCGAGCTGACATTGCCGCCTGGTCCAACGGGGATCGTGGTCTCTGCCACCGGCCGCGATGAGCCCCCGCAAGCCGCCTGCCATGCCGCACTGGCCCAAGCCATGATGCACCATGGGCTGGCAACCCTGATATTTGATCCGCTGACGCCAGCTGAGAAACACGGGCGCCAACGGGTGCTGGACATCGCCCTGCTGGCGTCACGTATCCGCCTGGCTTTGCACTGGCTCGGGCAATGTGAGCTGGTTGCGGGCCTACCGGTTGGCCTGTACGGGACCAGCCAGGGCGCCAGCGCCGCGCTGTTGGCGGCAGCACGCGAGCCGCGACGCATCAATGCCGTGGTCACGCAGGGCGGGCGACCGGATCTCGCCGGCGCACAACTAAGCCATGTCCAGATGCCCACCCTGCTGCTGATGGGCAACGACGACATCGGGATTCTTGAACTCACCCGTCACGCCGCACGTGCCTTGCCTTGCACCACGCGCATGGCGGTCATGCCACCCGCAGCACGAAACGGCCAAGGGGCCACGGCACCTGAGGCCGCCGCATCGCTGGCTGGCCTGTGGTTTGCGCAGCACCTGCCCGCTGCATGACTGGAACATTGACATGGAAAAGACCTGGATTTTGGTGGCGGATGCCCACCGTGCCCGCTGCTTTGAACGCAACGGTCGCCACGAGGCGCCCACCGAGCTGGCTGACTTTGTCTACCCGCAAGACCGCATCCCGCACGGCAAGACCGACCCGGCGTTGCGCGCCAGCGCCGGCAAAGGGCATGGCCGCAGTGCCCACAGCGGCACCCAGTTCGAGCCCAAGACCGACTTGCACGGGAAGGAGCGCGCGAGTTTTGCCCATGAGCTGACCCAATACCTGAACCGGGGTGTGGCGGAACAGCGCTGCAAGGCCCTGGTGCTGATCGCCTCCAGCCCCATGCTGGGTCAGCTCAAGCCGGGTTTGAGCCCAGCGGCAAGCCAACTGTTGCACCGCTGTGTAGCCGCCGATCTGACCCACTACCAGGGTCCCGAGCTGGCCCGTCGGATTGACCAGGCCTTGAGCCTGCCTGACGGGGCGGGCGCCTAGGGCACACGCATGTTGTTGAACTGCCATGGATCGCTCAGGTCCAGCGCCTCGTTGAACAAGCTGCGACGGTTGGTCAGAGGCGTCCAGTCACCGTAGACCCCCAGCAGCTCGCCCAGGTAAGGCTGTGCAACCGCCAGCACAAACTCATGGTTCAGGTCCTCGGGCTCCAGCACGCCGGCCCGAGGGTGTTGCAGAGCCCACACCACACCGGCCAACACGCCCGCGGCAACCTGCAAACTGGTGGCGCTGTTAAAGGGGGCAAGCTCTCGCGCCTGCCGGTTTGACAGGCGCGACCCAAACCAGTACACCCCGCGCGCATGACCCATCAGCAGCACGCCCAATTCGTCAGTGCCCTGCACAATGTCGTCGCGCAAGATGCGCTGACCGCTTTGCGGGTGCCAGTTCTTGCCGGCCAGCTCGTGGATCGACAGCAAAGCGTCATCACAGGGCTGATACACGTAGTGAACGGTGGGGCGGTAAAGCAGCCGCTCTTGCTCATGCAAGCTCAAATGGTCTGCCATTGAGATGGACTCGCCATGGGTGACCAGGAAGCCCTGGTAGGCGCCCTCCATCGGCGTCCAACTGCGCACCCGCGTCGCCAGCCCCGGCCGCGCGAGGTAGATGGCAGCGTCGCAGCCAAAGCCATGGCGATGGGCATCGGCAGGCCAATGGCGCTCGTGGCTGCCCCAGCCCAGTTCGGCGGGTTGAAGACCCTCGGCAATGAACCCCGCCACCGACCAGGTGTTGACAAATTCATCGCGACTTTTGGGCTGGTCGGTGATTTGGCTGTCACGCTCCGCAATGTGAATCACCCGAACGCCCAGGTCTTGCGCCAGCCAGGCCCAGCCTTGAGGCCGGAGCGGCACGGGCGTCAAGCGCCCACTGTCTTGTGCCAGCTGCAGCAGGGCTTGCTTTAAAAAGCTGGAGATCAACCCAGGATTGGCGCCCTGGGTCAAGATGGCGGTCGGCTGGTCGGGTTGGCCTTGCCCCAGGGCCAGCGCCTCCTCGCGCAAGGCATAGTTGGAACGCTGTGACAGCGAGCGCTTTGGGTCGGTGTATGCACCAGCCCAGGGCTCGATGCAGGTGTCCAGATACAAAGCCCCGCGCTGACGGCACAGGGCCATGAGCGCCACGCTGGAGACGTCCACGGACAGGTTGAGCAAAAAGTCGCCCGCTCGCAGCCGAGGCGTCAGCACCGCCAAATAGTTGGCCTCGGTGATAGGCTGCAACTGCCACTCAATACCGAACTCGCGGGCGATATCGCGGCCGGTATCGCCCGCGGTGATGATGCTGATCTGGTCCGGGCGCAGCACCAAATGGCGCAGCAACAAGGGCAGCACGGCCTGGCCGATGCTGCCAAAGCCGACCATCAGCAATTGGCCTGGAACGCTGGCATGCTTGACCGCCGGCACACCCATGCTGTGCGGGCCTAGTTGGGTTGTGGCAACTGCGCGTCTGCATCGTCACGGCTGCCCTCGCGGTAGACGGCACAGCCTTTGAGCCCAAGCGACCAGGCGCGCTGCAGTGTCCGCCCGATGTCTTCGGGTGAAGCGTCCGCAGGCAGGCGCACCGTCTTGGCGATGCCGTTGTCCACACAGGACTGGATGGCCTCGGTCATGCGCAACTGCTCCTCCACCCCGACCTCGGCGGCCGACACGAAATACGCCGGCCGCAGCGCCTGCACACCCTTCAAAGCCCGGTACTGGCGCCAGGCATCGTCTTCCACCTCAAGCAGGCTGAACTGACCATCGGCCTGACGGCAACGATAGTGGCCCTGCAGCGCCAGCACCGGCTCGATGCCGCTCGACACATTGTTGGCGAGCAGACTAATCGAGCCCGTCGGGGCGATGGCCAACAAATGGCTGTTGCGGGTACCGTGCAGCGCCAAGGCGTCCTGGAGCTCATGGCTAAGCCCAAGCACAAAGGGACTGGCAATGTAGCGCAGGCGATCAAACGCGGCAAAAGGGCCTTTCTCCTCAGCCAGATCGACCGAGGTGCGGTAGGCGGCGTCACGGATCACCCGCATGATTTGGCGCGCCAACTCCAGACTGGCGGGTGAGCCATAGCGCAGCCCCACCATCGCCAGCATGTCGGCCAGCCCGGTGACACCCAGACCGATGCGCCGGGTGGCATGCGCCGCCTTTTGCTGCGCCTTCAAGGGAAACGGCGACAGATCGTGCACGTTGTCCAGAAATCGGGTGGCCACAGCCGCCACTGCGCGCAGGCCGGCAAAGTCCACCACCGGGTGCTCGCCAAACGGGTGCTGCACAAAACGCGTCAGGTTCAGCGAGCCGAGGTTGCAGGCGCCATGCGGCGGTAGCGCCACTTCACGACAGGGGTTGGCGCTGCTGAGCTGTTCGCAGTACCACAGGTTATTGGCGCGATTGATGCGGTCGATGAACAACACGCCCGGTGCCGCAGCCGTGTGGGCGGCGTCCAGCAGCTGGGCCCACAGAACGCGGGCCGGGATGCGCCGATGCACCAGACACAGCTGCGGCGTTGAGCTGCCGGACCAGACCCGCTCGCAAACCTCGGCCTCGGCCGGGACCGGGTGCGCACCGAGCGGAAACACCAAGGGCCAGGGGCTGTCGTCCTCCACCGCGTGCATGAAGTCGTCGGTCAACAGCACCGTCAGCTTGAAATGGGTCAATGCGCTGGCGCCTGTCCTGGCCCGCAGAAAGGCTTCGATGTCTGGGTGATCGCAGCGCAGGCTGGCCATCATGGCACCGCGCCTGACGTTGCCAGCTTCAAGCAGTGCGTTGGCGCGCTCCCAGAGCTGCATGAACGAGACCGGGCCAGAGGCCAGGCTGCCGGTGCGCACCGCTGCTGCGCCGGCCGGGCGCAGCGTAGAGAAGTCCACCCCGACCCCGGCGCCAGCCTGCAAGGTGAGCATCGCTTCGCGCAGGGCATTGAATATGCCGTTGATGCTGTCCTCCAGCGTCCCCGTCACAAAGCAATTGAACAGCGTCAACTCGCGCGGCGTGCCAGCACCGGCCAGGATGCGTCCCCCCGGCAGAAAGCGAAAGTCACCCAAAATGGCGCGAAAGCGCTCGCGCCACTCGTTACGGTGCACCGCCTCGACACTGGAGACCGCCAGGGCAACACGGTCCCAAGTGGCCTCCACCGACGGCTCCTGCATGTGCCCGTTCTCACACCAGCGGTAATGGGTTCGCCAGACATGCTCGGCGATGGCGGTGGCAAGTGGGGCCTTGTACATGGTGCAACGTCCGGATTGACAGAGCGTTTCAGCTTAGCGGCCTACCGCCGGCGTGAGCTTGCGCCATCACAAGGGCTGCAAGTCGGCCGCCAACGCCAGAAGGGCTGGCTCGTCCAGCGTTTCCTTGTCCAGCAGGGCGCGCGCGCCGCGTTCAAGCACCGCACGGTTCACCGTCAGCAGCGCGGTGGCCCGCTCAAAACCGGCCATCACAATGCTGCGAATGGCGGCATCAATGCGGGTCTGCGTGTCGGGTGAGGCTCGGCTCTGCGGCGGCAGCAGCCCGGCGGGCAGTTCCAGCAGCGGCGCGCGTGGCGGCTCGAAGGTGACGTAACCCAGCGCCTCATCCATGCCGAAGCGGGTCACCATATCGTGCGCCATGTCGGTGGCCTTGGCCAAATCATCTGCAGCCCCGGTGGACAGCACATCAAAGACCAGCTTCTCGGCGGCGCGGCCCGCCAACAGCACCGCAATTTTTTGCTCCAGCTCCGGCCGGGTCATCAGGTAGCGGTCTTCGGTCGGGCGCTGGATGGTGTAGCCCAGGGCGCCAATACCGCGTGGAATGATGGAGACCTTGTGCACCGGGTCGGCACCGGGTTGCGCCAGCGCCACCAGCGCATGGCCCATCTCGTGGTGCGCCACCGCCGCACGCTCCTTGGGGCTCAGCACCCGGTTGCGGTGCTCCAGCCCGGCCACGACCCGCTCCACCGCCGCCGTGAAATCAGGCAGGCTGACCTGGTCAGCCTTGCGGCGGGTGGCCACCAGGGTGGCCTCATTCACCAGATTGGCCAAATCGGCGCCACTGAAGCCCGGCGTCAAGGCTGCCACTTCGTCAAGTGGAAGCCTTGGATCGAGCGTGATGCGCCGGACATGCACCTTCAAGATGTCGATGCGCCCCTTGCGGTCCGGCCGGTCCACCAGCACTTGGCGGTCAAAGCGCCCGGCCCGCAGCAGCGCCGGGTCGAGAATCTCGGGCCGGTTGGTGGCCGACAGAATGATCAAACCCACGGAGGCATCAAAGCCGTCCATCTCCGACAGCAGCTGGTTGAGCGTCTGTTCCTTCTCGTCATGCCCGCCCATGCTGCCAAATGCGCCGCGCGCCCGGCCCAGTGCATCAAGTTCGTCGACGAAGATGATGGCCGGGGCCTGGCGCCGCGCCTGCTCAAACAGGTCGCGCACTCGGGCTGCGCCTACCCCGACAAACATCTCTACAAATTCGCTGCCAGAGATCGAGAAAAACGGCACGCCCGCCTCCCCGGCCACCGCACGCGCCAGCAGCGTCTTGCCAGTGCCGGGCGGCCCCACCAGCAACACGCCCTTGGGAATACGGGCGCCCAAGCGCCCGTATTCCTTGGGGTGCTTCAGGAAATCAACCACTTCCTCAAGCTCATGCTTGGCCTCATCGACCCCGGCCACATCAGCAAAGGTGACGCCGGTGTCGGTCTGCACATAGACCTTGGCCCGGCTCTTGCCAATCGAGAGGATGCCGCCAACCCCCTGTTTGTCCGCCAGACGGCGCACCAGAAAAAACCACAGACCCAAAAACAGCAGGGTGGGCAGGGTCCAGGACAGCAGGTCTTTGAGCAGGGTGCTCTCCACCACCCGGCTGTAAGGCACCTCAAACTTGTCCAAGCGCGCCGCCAACTCGGGCGGCACCAGCACGGCCACCAGCGTGGTCTTGCCGGCGTCTGGCGTCTTCAACTGGCCAGAGATCGCACGATCGGTCAGCGTGACGCTGGCCAGCCGACCCTCCCGCAGGGCCCGCTCGAACTCACTGTAGGGCACCGGCTGCGCCACGCCCGCGCTGCGCCAGACATCTTGCAGCAACAGCAGGGCCAACAAGGCAAGCAGCCAATAGGTCAGGTTCCACGCTTTTTGTTTGTCCAATTCGCCTCCCCGGGCCGGGGTTCTTCAAAAGCATGCAGCTTGGGCCAGGGGGCCCGGGCGGCGCTTGACATTTGACAACCGCGCCGCCAGGGCACTGCTTAGCATGCCTGCTGAATGACCTTCGCCTGATGTGCGCCCTGTGAAAGACTTGAGATGAAACGCAAAACGCTGATTCTGACCCTGGTGGCGGCTGGTCTGGTGGTGGCGGCCAGTGCCGTCGCGATGATGCGATATGCACCCCAATGGCTACCCAACGGCGCGCGAACGGGGCTGGCAGCGGACCGTGGTGCACCCGACTACCGCGCCATCGTGCAGCGGGTAGCGCCTGCTGTGGTCGGCATCGCCGCCGTTGGCCGGCACACCTTGGGCCAGTCGGCCACGCCCTTCTTCAACCAGGGCTCGGGGTTCATCATTGACAGTGGCGGCGTGGTACTCACCAATGCCCATGTGGTGCAGTCTGCCGACGCGGTCACCGTGACCCTGATGGACCGGCGCGAATTCACGGCCAAGGTGTTGGGCTTGGATCAGACCACGGACATTGCGGTGCTGAAGATCGACGCCCGAAGCCTGCCCGCCGTATTGCTTGGGGATGCGCATGCCCTGCAGGTGGGCGACCGGGTGCTGGCCATCGGCTCGCCCTTTGGGCTGGCGCAATCCGCGACTCAGGGCATCGTCAGCGGCAAGGGCCGGACCCTGCCTGGAGACGCGGTGGTGCCATTTATTCAGACCGATGCGGCCGTGAATCCGGGCAACTCCGGCGGCCCCTTGTTTGACGCCAACGGTGCGGTGGTGGGCATCAACTCCCAAATTTACTCCCAGACTGGCAACCATCAGGGCCTGGCGTTCGCCGTACCGATCGATCTGGCGCTGCGGGTGAAGAACCAGATTGTGGCCACAGGAGAAGCCTCTCACGCTTTCCTCGGCGTCGCCATGCAGGACCTAAGCCCCGGTCTGGCCACCGCTTTCGGCCTAAGCCATCAGGATGGCACGCTGATTGCCATGGTGACGCCCGACAGCCCGGCCGCCGACGCGGGGTTGCGGGCGGGCGATGTCATTACCGCCTTCAATGGCAAGGCGATCGCCCATTTTGGTGACCTGAGCCAACGCATCGGCGACGCCATGCCTGGCCAATCGGTGCGGCTGTCGATCTGGCGCAAGCACAGGGCGCTGGATTTCATGGTCAAGTTCGGGCGGATTCGGGACCCAGCGCGGCTGCAGGGCCAGCCGCTGCCAGAGGCCCCTCCGGGTGAGCCAGGCCTGACCCTGCGAAAGCTGACCGTGCGTGAGTTGGCGATCACAGAACTGCCGTCTGGCATGCTGATTGAGCAGGTTGCCGGTCCCGCTGCCCGGGCCGGGCTACTGCCAGGTGATGTCCTGCTGGCCATCAATGGCGATACCACCCAGACCCTCAAGGATGTGCAGGCCGCCCTCCACGGCAAACCTGAACGGCTGGCTTTGTTGATCCAGCGCGGCAGCGACCGAATGTTTGTGCCGGTGGCCCTGCCTTGACGACAGAACCGCTATTGAATATATAGCTTAAACCCCAATAAATACGGGGGTTACAGGGCTTTTTCTTATAAATTTGTCTGCGGTTCGGCCTTGACCTCAAGCCCCGCTTAGTGGACTGGCCTGATGCGCCTGGTGGGCTTGGCGCAAGCAATCCTGAAAAGCGCGCGTCACCCGCGAGGGTTGGGGCGAGCGCCGCACAATGCCAAAGAACTGGCAGGCATAGCGAAACAAGGCCGGCTCAATGGCGCGCATGCGGCCGGCGCGAACAAAACCTTCAGCGTAATGGTCAGGCAAAAAGCCGAGGTAGCGGCCTGACA
>CAJAXU010000390.1 GCA_903948045.1 uncultured beta proteobacterium
CGGTCGGCGCCCAAGTCCAGCCCGCCAGGCCAGCCAATGCCATGCCCCCACTCATCACGTTCCATCTCGGCAAAAAAGGCGGGATCGGCCAGTTCGGCAAACGCCGCGTTACGGCATGGCAGGCCAGACAGGTTGACAAGAAGGGTTTCGCCGGTGCTCCAGACAAGCTCGACCACACCGGCATCAATGACCCGGGCAGATTGGAGATGAGGTGGATTTTTCATGGATTGAGCCTCCTGTACTCTGCAAAAAGTTCTTCGGTGCGTCGCAGCTGTCGCAGTTCATGGACCAGACCAACCCCTTGTCCGAGATCACGCACAAGCGCCGTGTCTCGGCCCTTGGCCCGGGCGGTTTGACGCGTGAACGCGCTGGCTTTGAAGTGCGAGACGTGCACGTCACCCATTACGGCCGTGTCTGCCCGATTGAGACACCCGAGGGCCCGAACATTGGTCTGATCAATTCGCTGGCACTGTATGCGCGTCTAAATGAATATGGCTTCATCGAGACGCCCTACCGCCGGGTGGTTGACAGCATGGTCACGATGGACATCGACTACCTGTCCGCGATCGAAGAAGGCAAGTATGTGATTGCCCAGGCCAATGCCGCACTGGACAAGACAGGCAAGCTGACTGGCGAGTTGATCTCTGCTCGGGAAGCCGGCGAGTCGATTCTGGTCGGCGCAGAACGTGTTCAGTACATGGACGTGTCGCCGGCCCAGATCGTGTCGGTGGCAGCCTCGCTGGTGCCGTTCCTTGAGCACGATGACGCCAACCGCGCCCTGATGGGTGCCAACATGCAGCGCCAGGCTGTGCCAATTCTGCGCCCAGAAAAAGCCTTTGTCGGCACCGGTATCGAGCGCGTCTCGGCCGTGGACTCCGGCACTGTGGTCACTGCCACGCGTGGCGGTTTGGTCGACTATGTCGACGCTACCCGGGTTGTGATTCGTGTCAATGATGCTGAAGCACAGGCGGGTGAAGTGGGTGTTGATATCTACAACCTCATCAAATACCAGCGCTCCAACCAGAACACCAACATTCATCAGCGGCCGATTGTCAAAAAAGGCGACCGGCTGGCCAAGGGTGACGTCATCGCCGATGGCGCGTCCACCGATCTGGGTGAGTTGGCGCTGGGCCAGAACATGCTGGTCGCGTTCATGCCCTGGAATGGCTATAACTTCGAAGATTCGATCCTCATCAGTGAGCGCGTCGTCGCCGAAGACCGCTACACCTCGATCCACATCGAGGAACTGGTGGTGATGGCGCGCGACACCAAACTGGGTTCTGAGGAAATCACGCGTGACATCCCCAACCTGAGCGAACAGCAGCTCAACCGTCTGGACGAGTCCGGCATCATTTATGTCGGTGCTGAAGTGCAGCCTGGCGATACGCTGGTTGGCAAGGTCACGCCCAAGGGTGAAACCACCCTGACGCCAGAAGAGAAGCTTTTGCGGGCTATCTTTGGTGAAAAAGCCAGCGATGTCAAAGACACATCGCTGCGCGTTGACCAGGGTTCGCAGGGTACGGTCATTGATGTGCAGGTGTTCACCCGCGAAGGTATTGTTCGCGATCGTCGTGCCCAGCAGATCATCGACGATGAACTCAAGCGTTTTCGCCTGGACCTCAACGATCAGCTGCGCATTGTGGAGTCTGACGCCTTTGACCGGATTGAAAAGCTGCTGGTTGGCCGCGCTGCCAATGGCGGCCCGCAAAAGCTGGCCAAGGGCACCAAAATCGACAAGGCCTACCTCACCTCAGTGGATAAATTCCATTGGTTCGATATTCGCCCGGCCGAAGACGAGGTCGCAACGCAGCTGGAGAGCATCAAGAATTCTCTGGAGCAAACCCGCCATAGCTTTGATCTGTCGTTTGAAGAAAAGCGCAAGAAACTGACCCAAGGGGATGAGTTGCCTGCGGGTGTGCTCAAGATGGTCAAGGTTTACCTGGCCGTCAAGCGCCGTCTGCAACCGGGTGACAAGATGGCGGGCCGCCACGGCAACAAGGGGGTGGTGTCCAAGATCGTTCCGGTCGAAGACATGCCTTACATGGCCGACGGCACACCTTGCGACATCGTGCTGAACCCGCTGGGCGTCCCTTCGCGGATGAACGTCGGGCAGGTGCTCGAAGTCCACCTGGGCTGGGCTGCCAAGGGCATCGGTCAACGCATTGGCGACATGCTGCAAGCACAGGCCAAGATCGCCGATTTGCGCAAATTCCTGGACACGCTGTACAACGGCTCGGGCCGAAAGGAAGACGTGTCGCTGTTGAGCGATGAGGAAGTGCTGGAGATGGCGGGCAACCTGACCACTGGCGCCACCTTTGCCACGCCCGTGTTTGACGGTGCTTCCGAGGAAGAAATCCGCGGCATGCTGAAGCTCGCCTATCCTGATGACATCGTCAAGGCCAAGGGTTTGACGGCGGCGCGGACTCAGGCCAACCTGTTCGACGGCCGCAGTGGTGACGCCTTCGAGCGCCCCACCACCGTTGGCTACATGCACGTGCTCAAGCTTCACCACTTGGTCGACGACAAAATGCACGCTCGCTCGACCGGGCCGTACAGCTTGGTGACGCAGCAGCCGCTGGGCGGTAAGGCACAGTTTGGTGGCCAGCGTTTCGGTGAGATGGAGGTCTGGGCGCTCGAAGCCTACGGCGCCGGCTACACCTTGCAGGAGATGCTGACGGTCAAATCAGATGACGTGCAAGGCCGGACCAAGGTCTATGAAAGCATCGTCAAGGGTGAGCACTCGATCGAAGCCGGTATGCCGGAATCTTTCAATGTGCTGGTCAAGGAAATCCGTTCCCTCGGTATCGACATTGAGCTGGAACGGTCCTGAGCGCTGGACTCAACTGATTAACAAGGAAATAGCGTCATGAAATCACTACTCGACCTGTTCAAGCAGTTCACCCCCGACGAGCATTTCGATGCCATCAAGATCGGCATGGCTTCTCCCGAGAAGATTCGTTCCTGGTCATTTGGCGAGGTCAAGAAGCCAGAAACCATCAACTACCGTACTTTCAAGCCGGAGCGGGACGGTCTGTTTTGCGCCAAGATTTTTGGCCCGATCAAAGACTATGAGTGCCTCTGCGGCAAGTACAAGCGGCTCAAGCACCGCGGTGTCATTTGCGAAAAATGCGGTGTTGAAGTTACTCAGACCAAGGTGCGGCGCGAGCGCATGGGCCACATCGATCTGGCGGCACCCTGCGCCCACATCTGGTTCCTGAAATCGCTGCCCAGCCGGCTTGGCTTGGTGCTGGACATGACCTTGCGCGACATCGAACGTGTCCTGTATTTTGAAGCCTATGTGGTGACAGACCCCGGTATGACGCCGCTGAAAAAATACAGCATCATGTCCGAAGATGATTTCGACGCCAAGTTCAAGGAATACGGCGACGAGTTTCAGGCGAAGATGGGTGCCGAGGGC
>CAJAXU010000391.1 GCA_903948045.1 uncultured beta proteobacterium
CAGTGACGGTGATGCCTTGCACACCGATGGCCGACAGGGCTTCGCGCACCTCGTCGAGCTTGAACGGTTTGATGATGGCTGTAACGAGTTTCATGGGGTGTTCCTCTGAAAGGGTCAAAAATTAGAAGCTGTATTTGACGCCGACAACCAGGCCGGTCTTGCCCAGGTTGTCGACGGCGCCAACCTTGTAGAAACCGTCCTTGGCATCGGTACCGACCCCTGCCACCGAGGCGGTCAGGCCATTGCCAAAATCTTTGGTGAAGGTCAGCGAAAAGTCGGTGTAGTCAGCGGGGCTGGCCTGGTTGGGGATGAGCTGCCGGCCAACGTGCGGCGTGACTGAGAAGCCGTTGCCCAGGTCAAAGGTGGCAGCGGCCTCCAGGTATTGGCTGCCCGTGCTGTCGGCATTCGCCACGAAATTGGTCACGCTGCGGCTGTATTTGGCGGTCACCAGGCCGTAGGTCAGGGCGGCATAGACTTCGGTTGTGTTGGCGTTGGTGGCGGCGTTGTTGGAGGGGTACAGATACGCGATGACGCCGACATCAAAGCCCAGGCCCTTGGCCAGTTCACCCTTGTAGCCGCCATACAGGTCAATTTCCAAGGAGCCATCGGTGGCGCCAGCAAAGTCTTTGACCCAATTGACATTGGAGCCCCAGACGCCGGCATAGACACCGCTCTTGTGCGCAAAATCGGCGCCGGCTTGAACTGCAGGTTTGAACGAGGTTTGGGCAATGCTGCGGAAGCGGTAATCAGTGGTGGCGCCAATGTTGTAGGACAGGGTGTAGTCGGGTTCCGCGGCCACGGCCTGGGTGCTGGCAAAGGTAGTGGCGAGCACGGCGCTCAGGACGATGGCGGAAGTGGTGGTGAGTTTCATGCAGGGCTCCAACTAAGTTAAGGATCGCGGTGTTAACGCATAGACCGTGCCAGCTTGTTCCTGGTGTCTCAAACATGTGCTGCCCACCAAGCGCTGCACAGGGGGTGTTGCGGATGGCGCTTGGGTCTGCGGTAAGATGACTGTATAAAAAAACATATGCACCGTGTTGGTGCAATGGCGGCCTCCCTCACGGGTCGTCATTGCACTGTTTTGGAGAGGAACACCGATGAGTCTTGCTTTGGTGCAGAGTCGGGCCCTGCTGGGCCTGGAAGCCGCGGCCGTCACGGTCGAGGTGCATTTGGCCAATGGGCTGCCCAGCTTCACGCTGGTCGGCCTGGCCGACGTCGAGGTGAAAGAGGCTCGCGAGCGGGTGCGCTGTGCCATTCAGAACTCGGGTCTCGAGTTCCCCAATAACAAGCGCATTACCGTCAACCTGGCACCGGCCGATTTGCCGAAAGATTCGGGCCGCTTCGACCTGCCGATGGCCCTGGGCATTTTGGCGGCCAGTGGCCAGTTGGACCCAACGCGCCTGGCCGGCCATGAATTTGCCGGTGAGCTGTCACTCTCGGGCGACTTGCGGCCGGTCCGTGGCGCGCTGGCCATGAGCTTGGCGCTGCATGCTGGGCAGGTGGTGACCCGCTTGGTGTTGCCGCCGGGCAGTGCCGAAGAGGCCGCGCTGTTGCCCCAGGCGCAGGTGTACAGCGCGCGGCACCTGTTGGACGTGGTGCGTCAGTTTTTGCCGCAAGCGCCCGACGAGCCTCCGCCTGAGCCAAGCGCCGGCTGGAGCCGTGTCACAGCGGCGCTCCCTGCTCTGGATGTGATGTACCCCGACCTGGCCGACGTGAAAGGCCAGACTGGCGCCAAGCGGGTGCTGGAGATTGCCGCTGCGGGCGCGCACAGTGTGCTGATGATGGGGCCGCCAGGCTCGGGCAAGTCGATGTTGGCCCACCGCTTTGCTGGCCTGCTGCCGGTCATGACCACGGACGAAGCCTTGCAAAGTGCGGCGGTGGCCAGTCTGGCTGGCCGATTTTCACTGGCACGCTGGGGCCAACGCCCCACGGGCAGCCCGCACCACACGGCCAGCGCAGTGGCCCTGGTCGGCGGCGGCTCGCCGCCGCGCCCGGGGGAAATCTCGCTGGCACATCACGGGGTGCTGTTTTTGGACGAACTGCCTGAGTTTCACCGTGCCGCACTGGAAGCCCTGCGTGAGCCGCTGGAGACCGGCAGCATCACCATTTCGCGCGCCGCTCGGCGCGCCGAGTTTCCGGCCCGCTTTCAGCTCATTGGCGCCATGAACCCCTGCCCCTGTGGTTACCTGGGTGCTACCCACAAGGCCTGCCGCTGCACACCCGATCAGGTCAATCGTTACCAGAGCAAACTCAGCGGCCCGCTGCTCGACCGTATCGACCTTCACATCGAGGTGCCTGCATTGGCGCCGGCTGAGTTGGTGCAAGGTGCCGCCGGGGAGTCGACCCAGGCCATCCGGGCGCGCTGTACGGCGGCCCGCGCCGTGGCC
>CAJAXU010000392.1 GCA_903948045.1 uncultured beta proteobacterium
GCCTTGGTCAGCGCGTTGAACAGGGTCGATTTACCGACGTTGGGCAGGCCTACGATGCCACACTTCAAACTCATGGAATACCTCTGGAAAACAAGCGTTGGAGTGTATGCGAAGCCGGTTTTGCGGCCGCCCGGTCACTGGCCTTGGCCAAAGTCCAGTTCACCCTGCAAGTTTTGGCCCACGCTGAGCGTTACGCCATCGCCCTCGCACACGATGGCATTCATGCCAAAGGTGACAGCGCCGCCCACCCGCGCATCCTGGCGGTAGGCCTGCAGGGCGTCGCCCACCGCCGGGTGGCTCTGGGCAGTGGTCGGGTCGATGTTGGGAATCGGGCAGCGTGGGCAGGGCTTGACCAGTTTCAAGCGCACCGGTCCGCTGGGGGTGACCAGATTCAACCAGGCTAGCCGGTCTTCGTCATGCGCCTGCAGGCCCGACAGCACGATGTTGGGCCGAAAGCGCGCCATTGCCGCCGGCACCTCGCCCGCCGCCAGCAGCCGCTGGTTCAGCCCGTCGAGCGAAGCCTGGCTCAGCACCAGCAACGGGTAGCCGTCGCTGAACTGGTTGGGCGCCTCCAGGCCACCGGTCCACTTCAGGCTGGACAGGCGCCGGTGCGCCGGGTCAAAGCGCACCAGCCGGCAGGGCCCGACCGACGGCCGTGCATCGCCCGCGTGCGGCTGCGCCAAAAAATCGGTGATCCACTGACCTGCCAACGCGCCTAGGTCGTAGGCCGGCACCAGGTCGTCCCAAACCCGCACCGTCAGCGGCTGCTCCACCCGGTCAATGGCGATGTGCAGCGCCAGCATGCCGGGGGCGCGCAGTACCAGATGATCGGTTTTCAGCTGTGGCTGCACCAGCGCCAGCCGGGGCATCTCGCGCTGGGTGACAAACTCGCCCTCGGCATCCACCACCATCCAGGCGCGATCCAGATCGAGCCCGGTGTCAGTCAACAGTGCCTCGGGCACCGCCACGCCGGCGCAGGATTTGACCGGGTAGATCAGCAGTTGCTCGATGCGGGCTGTCAGGGTGCTGCTGGAAAGTAGGGTGTCGTTCAAGGGATGACCTCAAGGCGTTAGTCAGGATTCGGGGCGTTCAGACCGCCGATTTTGCCTCGCCTTCTACAATGACTCGCATGACTCAAGCCTTAGACATCTGCATTCGAGGCAGTGGCATTGTGGGGCAAACCCTGGCCCTCCTGCTCGCGCGAGAGCGCTTGCGGGTGGGGTTGGTCGCACCCACTGCCGCCCCGGATCGGCCCGCGGCTGCAGCCGATGTACGCGCCTATGCCCTGAACGCACGGTCCCGCCAGTTGCTCGATGCGCTGCGCTGCTGGCCAGACCCCTGCCATGCCACCGAAGTGCGGGCCATGCAGGTCAAGGGGGATGCCGGTGGCGACCTGAGTTTTGGCGCCGACCTGCTCCAGGTGCCCGGCCTGACCTGGATCGTCGATGTGCCCGTGCTGGAATCGCAGTTGGCGCAGGCGATCCGGTTTCAGCCGCAGATCGAGTTGCTCCAAGCGCCGCGGCCAGCCGCCCTGACGGTCATCTGTGAAGGCCGCGCCAGCAGCACCCGCGAAGAGCTGGGGGTTGACTATCACACCCAGCCCTATCACCAGCATGCCATTGCCGCCCGACTGCAATGCAGCGTGCCGCACGGGCAAACCGCACGGCAATGGTTTGTTGGCGGCGAAATCTTGGCCTTTCTGCCGCTGGGCGGGCCGCTGGGCACCGAGGTCGCCCTGGTCTGGTCGGTCCAGGCCGATCGCGCCCCGGCGCTGTTGCAGGCCGACCCAGCCGATTTTTGTGCCGAATTGGAGGCCATTAGCGGTGCCTGTCTGGGCACCTTGACCCTCAGCAGTGCGCGGGCGGCCTGGCCGCTGCAGCTGGCCTGCGCCGAGCGCTGGGTGGGCCGACGCGACGGCCGCGCCTGGGCCTTGGCCGGTGATGCCGCGCACGCCGTTCACCCCTTGGCAGGGCAGGGGCTGAACCTCGGCCTGGCCGATGTCGCCACCCTGGCCGAGATTTTGCAAAAGCGCGAGTACTGGCGGGCGCTGGGCGACGACAAACTGCTGCGCCGTTATGAACGGGCCCGCAAGGCCGAGGTGCTGCCGATGAGCGCCGCCATGGACGGACTGCAGCAGCTGTTTTCGCTGGACGGCAGTGGCTGGCAGACCCTGCGTAACTGGGGCATGAATGGGTTTGAACGCAGCGGCCCGCTCAAACAGTGGCTGGCGCGCCGGGCCATGGGCTTGCTGTGACACTGACGCGAACCAACAACACGGGATTGACCATGATGAACCTGACCCGCACCAGCCTTTGGGCTGGCCTGCTGACCCTGGCCCTGAACGCTGTTGCGCAAGAAGCCACCATTCGGAAGAACTTGGCCGAGCGCATCCCGCAGTTCCAGGTAATCGATGAGATCAGCAAAAGCCCGATGGCCGGCCTGTACGAGGTGCGTGTCAATGGCACCGAGATTTTCTACACCGACGCAGAGGGCAACTTTTTACTGCAGGGTAGCCTGATTGACACCAAACAGCGGCGCAATTTGACTGAAGAGCGGGTGGACAAACTGACCGCCATCAACTTTGATGCCTTGCCGCTCAAAGACGCGTTCACCATTGTGCGCGGCAACGGCAAGCGCCGGCTGGCCGTGTTTGAGGACCCGAACTGCGGCTACTGCAAGCGCTTTGAGCGCGATCTGCAAAAGGTGAACAACGTCACCGTTTACATGTTTTTGTACCCGATTCTCAGCGCCGACTCCAACGAAAAGTCCAAGAACATCTGGTGCGCCAAGGACCGCGTGAAGGCCTGGCAAGACTGGATGGTGCGCGACCAGACGCCGACCGCCGCCAGTTGTGACGCCAGCGCCATCGCACGCAACCTGGAAGTCGGCCGCAAGTACAAGATCACCGGCACGCCCACGCTGGTGTTTGCCGACGGCTCGCGTGTGCCCGGCGCCATTGGCGCTGCCGAGGTGGAGAAGCGCCTGGGCGAGGTCAAGGCCGCTACCCCGTGACGGCGGTTCATTACCAGGTCCGGCTGGCGGACCTGCATGCCCACCTGTACCAGGTGACCCTGACGATTGCCCAGCCGCAGGCGCTGCAAACCCTGAGTCTGCCGGTCTGGATCCCGGGCAGCTACCTGGTGCGTGAATTCTCCAAACACCTGCAGCGGCTGCACGCCAGGCAGGGCGGGCAAACCGTCCAGCTCGCCCAGCTGGACAAGTGCCATTGGCAGGCCCACTGCGCCACCGACCAGCCGCTGGAACTGAGTTACGAGGTGTACGCCTTGGACCACTCGGTGCGCACCGCTTGGCTCGACACACAGCGCGGCTTCTTCAACGGCAGCAGCCTTTTTATGCAAGTGCATGGCCAGCAGGACGCACCGCATGAACTGGACTTGATTGCTGCCCCAGGCCTGCCGGGCTGGCAGGCTGCCACCAGCATGACGCCGGTCAAGATCGGCCGCAACGGTTTTGGCCGCTACCGCGCGGCCAACTACGACGAACTGGTGGACTGCCCGGTGGAGATGGGTGACTTCTGGAGCGGCAGTTTTGTGGCGGGCGGCATCCCGCATCGGTTTGTGGTGGCCGGGGCGCCGCCCAGCTTTGACGGGGCCCGGCTGCTGGCCGACACCAAAGCGATTTGCGAGACCGCGATCGGTTTCTGGCACAACGGCCACGGCAACAGCCAGGCCACCCAGCCAGCGCCGCATGCGTCTTATCTGTTCATGCTCAATGCGGTCGACGATGGCTACGGTGGCCTGGAGCACCGCAACGCCACAGCGCTGATCTGCACCCGCAAAGACTTGCCGCGAAAAAGCGGCAACCCCGCCCAGACCGACGCCGCACCAGCCAGCAAGACGGTGCCGGCACTAAGCGAGGGCTACACCACCCTGCTGGGCCTGATCAGCCATGAGTACTTCCATACCTGGAACGTCAAGCAACTGCGTCCAGCCGAATTTGCAGCTTATGACTACAGCCACGAGAACTACACCGAGCTGCTCTGGTTCTTTGAGGGCTTCACCAGCTACTACGACGACCTGCTGTTGCGCCGGGCTGGCCTGATCGACGACCCGACCTACCTCAAGCTGCTGGGCAAGACCGTCAACCAGGTGCTGCAGACACCGGGGCGCGAAGTGCAGTCGGTGGCGCAAGCCAGTTTTGATGCCTGGGTCAAGTACTACCGGCAGGACGAAAACACACCCAACGCCACCGTCAGTTACTACAGCAAGGGGGCGCTGGTCGCGCTGTGCCTGGACTTGACGCTGCGCCAAGACGGCACGGGCACCCTCGACGATGTGATGCGCGGGCTGTGGTTGCGCTGCGCCGGCGGCCCCATGACGCAAGCCGACCTGGCCGCAGTGCTGCAGGCCATGGCGGGCCGCTCCTTTGCCAAAGAGCTGGCGCGCTGGGTCCACGGCACTGGCGAGTTACCGCTCCAGCCCCTGCTGGAACAATATGGTGTTCAGGTGCTCAAAGAACCAGCGGCCTTGGCGCAAGCCTTGGGGCTGCGGGTCACGGAGGGAGCCGGGATTCAGATCAAAACGGTCCTGCGCGGTGGAGCGGCCGAACAGGCCGGTTTTGCCGCCGGTGACGAATGGCTGGGCCTGACAGTGGGCGCCGGCAAGGCCGCCAGCCGCTGGCGCCTGACCAAACTGGACGACCTGCTGCTGTATGCCGGCACCGCCACCAAGGTGCAGGCCTGGGTGGCGCGCGACAAGCGTCTGCTGGAGCTACCCCTGGCCATGCCGCGCGGCATGACCACCTGGCGCCTGCTGCCAGGCGACAAAGCCCCCCTGGGGCGTTGGCTTAACAGCCCTTGAACTGGGGTGGGCGTTTCGCACGAAACGCCATCACCCCCTCGATGTAATCATGGGTGCGACCCATGGCGGACTGGGTGTCGCGCTCTGCGTCAAGTTGTTGGTTCAGGGTACGGCTGCTGCTGTCGCGCAGCAAATGGCGCGTTGCCACCAGCGCTGCGGTGGGCATGTCGGCCAGCCGGGCCGCCATCGACGATGCGGCGGACAGGCAATCGTCGGCCACCTCCCAGATCATGCCCCAGTCGCGCGCCTGGGTGGCGCTGAGTTTGTCGCCGGTCATGGCCAGCGCCATGGCGCGCGCCAGCCCGAGCCGTTCGGTCAGGAACCAGCTGCCGCCCGCATCAGGCACCAGGCCGATCTTGCTGAAGGCCTGGATAAAGCTGGCGCCGGGTGCGGCAATGGCCACGTCACAGGTCATGGCCAATGACGCGCCCGCGCCGGCCGCCACGCCGTTGACCGCCGCCAGCGTGGGCATGCGCAGGTTTTGCAGCCGCCGCACCGTCGGGTTGAAGGCCTGATCGATCACCGGGCCGGGATCGGCGCGGGCGACCAGATCCGGCCCCGGCTCAAAGTCAAATTCCGCCAAATCGGCACCGGCGCAAAAGGCGCGGCCAGCGCCAGTGATCACCAGCGCCCGCAGAGTCGGGTTGGCTTCGGCCCGGTCCAGCGCGGCCCACAGCTCGTGGTGCATCTGGCGGGTAAAGCTGTTGAGCGCCAGGGGGCGGTTCAGCGTCAACAGGGCCACAGCACCCTGCTCGGCATACAACACAGTAGGTTCAGACATAGGGATTCCCAAAATAACGACGGTTCAGGTGCCGTCCTAATTATGGCGCTCCAGACCCAAACACAGGGTAAACACTGATCGCCAAGCGCGCACGTGGAATCACAATATGGTTATATTAAATAACAAAAAACGCGACTGACCCGCCGTTTTGAAACCCCTGCGCATGACCACTCACAGCCACCCGATACTTGACCACGCCGCCGCCAACGGCGTCCTCCTGGAGATGCGAGGGCCTGTGGCCCTGGTGCACCTGAGCCGCCCTGCCAAGCGCAACGCCTTGAATGACGCGCTGGTTGCAGCGCTGCGCGACGTGTTCCAGCATTTGCCAGAGCAGGCTGGCGCTGCAGTGATCTGCGGCGATGGCGATCATTTTTGTGCCGGGCTGGATCTGTCAGAGCTCAAGGAGCGCGATGCCGGCGAAGGCATTCACCACTCACGCAGCTGGCACGTGGCCCTGGAGGCGGTGCAGTACGGCAGGGTGCCCGTGGTGGCGGCGCTGCACGGCGCGGTGGTCGGCGGCGGGCTGGAACTGGCGAGCGCCTGCCACCTCCGCGTGGCGGACGACAGCACCTTTTACGCCCTGCCTGAAGGCACCCGTGGCATTTTTGTCGGCGGCGGTGGTTCGGTGCGTATCCCCAAGCTGATTGGTGTGGCCCGCATGACCGACATGATGCTGACCGGGCGCGTCTACAACGCGCAAGATGGCGAGCGACTGGGCTTTGCCCAATACCTCACGCCACCCGGGCAGAGCCTGGACAAAGCCCTGGAACTGGCCACGCGCATCGCGGGCAATGCGCCGCTGACCAATTTTGCCCTGATGCACGCCCTGCCCCGCATTGCCGAGCAACCGGCTGACCACGGTTTCCTAACCGAAGCGCTGATGGCCTCGATCGCCCAGTCGGCACCCGAAGCCAAGGCCCGCGTCCGCGCCTTTTTAGACGGCAAGGCCGCCAAGGTGCAAAAAAGCTGAGGCCACCATGAGCACCACGACCTTCCGCCCCCTCAAGTTTGGTGTGACGCGGGTCACCCTGCGCGACGGCCAAGCCGGCACGCATTACCTGCAGGCCGAGCAAGCCCTGGCACCCTACCCCGAGCGACTGACCGACCGCCTGCAGCAATGGGCCCAAACCCGGCCGGCGCAGACCTTCATGGCGCGCCGTGTGAAGCTGGCCGATGGCACCTTGGGCGACTGGCAGCACATCAACTACACGCAAGCCTGGCACACCGCGCGCTGCATCGCTCAATCCCTGATCAACCGCGGCCTGAGCGCCGAGCGCCCGGTGGTGATCTTGAGCGAAAACAGCCTGGAGCACGCGCTGCTGGCGCTGGGCTGCATGGTTGCCGGCGTACCCTACGTGCCCACCTCGCCGCCCTACTCTCTGATCAGCCAGGATTTCGACAAACTCAAGCACGTGCTGCGCACCGTGACACCCGGGCTGGTGTTCGCCTCTGATGCACGCTACGCCCGCGCCATCGCGGCCACGGTGGGCCTGGAGACCGAAGTGGTGATGGCCGATGGCGCTTTCGCAGACCGCACGGCGACCTCGTTTCAGCAACTGTGCGACACCCCGGCTACCGACGCCGTGGACGCCGCCATGGCCGCCACCGGCCCTGACACCATCGTCAAGTTTCTGTTCACCAGCGGCTCAACCAAGCTGCCCAAGGCGGTGATCAACACCCAGCGCATGTGGTGTGCCAACCAGCAGCAAATGGCGCAGTCGATGCCGGTGCTGGCCGAGCAGCCGCTGGTGCTGGTCGACTGGCTGCCCTGGAACCACACCTTTGGCGGCAACCACAATGTGGGCATGGTGCTGTACCACGGCGGGTGCATCTGCGGGCAGGCCGCTTTCCATCATCGGCTTGAGAAAGCGGATAGCCAACTCAACTCCGTCTGCCAACGAACC
>CAJAXU010000393.1 GCA_903948045.1 uncultured beta proteobacterium
ATGTACCTGGCTGAGACTCCACCATCACAACTCGTCCACCATGTCGCCCGCATGCCGCCGAAACAGGCGCATGCCCAGCAGGCACAGCAGCGCAGCCAGAGTTGCGGGATACATCAGGCTCTGCCAGTGCGGCCATTGGCCGCTGACCAGTACCGCCTGAAAGCCGCCTATGAGAGGCGCCATAGGGTTATAGGACATGAGGTTTTGCACTGATTCGGGCAAGACCTGCACCGGGTAAACAATGGGCGTCAGCCAAAACCAAAATTGCAAAAAAATGCCAAAAAACTGGCCTACGTCCCTGAAAAAGACGTTTAGCACCCCAAGGGCCATGCCCAGACCAACTGCAAATGCCACCAATATGGCCAGCAGAGGCACCAAGGCCACGTAGGCAACGCCGGGGAAGCTGCCCGTCAGCAGCAGGAATGTTGTGAACAGACCGAAGATGATGGCGAAGTTGAGTCCAGCATTGGCTACCACCACTACCGGCAGGCACAGCCTGGGGAAACTCAGCTTTTTCAGCAGGTTGGCATTTTCCAAAAAGGTGTTTTGTGCGCGCCCGGTGATCTCGGCAAACAGGCCCCAGGTGAGTGTGCCTGCACACAGATAGATGCTGTAGCCAAACGTGGTGTCCAACCCCGGCAATTTGGACCGCATCAACTGCGAAAAGATGACGGTGTAAACCACAATCATGGCCAGTGGGTTGATAACCGTCCACGCTGCCCCCAACAAAGAGTTGCGATACTTGCTTTGAAACTCTCGCTGAACGCTACCCAGAATGAACCCGCGGTAGGCCCACAGCGCCCTGAGATAGCTCATGACCGCCCGTAGTTGTCTTGAAAGCGCACGATGTCATCCTCGCCAAGATAGGCCCCGCTTTGCACCTCGATCATCACTAGGTTCACAAGGCCGGGGTTCTCCAGCCGGTGCTTGTGGCCTGCGGGGATGTAGGTGGACTGGTTGGTGTTCAGCAGCAAGTCTTGCTCTCCGTTGACCACCCAGGCCATGCCGTTGACAACGATCCAGTGTTCACTGCGGTGGTGGTGCATTTGCAGGCTCAGCGACCCGCCGGGCTTGACCTCGATGCGTTTGATCTTGAAACCCGCACCTTCTTCAAGCACGGAGTAGGTACCCCAGGGGCGGTGCACGGTGCGATGCAGTTTATGCGCCTCATGGCCATTGGCCTTGAGTTTGGCGTAGATGTGCTTGACATCCTGGGCGCAGGCTTTCTCGGCCACCAGGATGGCATCAGGCGTGTCGATGATGACCAGATTGCTGACACCCACGGCCCCCACCATGCGCTCGCGGCTGTGGATGGTGCAATTGTTAGCATTGTGTAAAAGTGCCTCGCCTTCCACCCGGTTGCCTTGCGCATCTGGCGTACCCAGGTCGCCCAGGGCGTTCCACGAGCCGATGTCGCTCCAGCCGATGTCGCAGGGCACAACAGCCACCGCGGCAGACTTTTCCATTAGGGCATAGTCAATCGACTCGCTGGGCACGTCCTGAAAACTGGCAGAGTCGAGCTCCAGCTGCACAAAGCCTTTGCCCTGGGCCATGCGCGACCTGTCCATGCAGGCCCGGCTGGCCGCCAGAATGTCGGGGCAGTGCAATGCCATCTGTGCCAGTAAAGTACCGGCGGTAAAGCAGAAGATACCGGCATTCCAGTGAAAGCGGCCGCTGGCCAGGTAAGCCAGGGCTTTGTCAAGGCTGGGTTTTTCCACAAAGCGCAACACAGTATGGCCCTCTGCTTCAATGTAGCCATAGCCGGTTTCAGGCGTTTCGGCCTTGATCCCAAAGGTGACCAGCTTGCCATCTTTTGCAAGCGCAATGGCCTGGACCACGGCCTGGGCAAAGGCGGCCTGGTCGCTGATCATGTGGTCTGCCGCCAGCACCAGCATGACGGCATCTGCACCGTGCCGCTCTTGCACCTGCAGTGCGGCAGCTGCTATAGCAGCCGCTGTGTTGCGGGCAAAGGGCTCCAAGATAAAGGCAGTGCCTATGCCGGTGGCATTGACCTCGGCAAGCTCGTCTTCGGTCTTGAAAAAGAACTCGCGGTTAGTGACCGTCAGGGCCTCAGTCACACCGGGCAACGCCGCGCCACGCAAGAACGCTTTTTGCAGCAGGCTTTGGCCGTCGGCAAGGCGGATGAATGGTTTGGGATGGTGCTCGCGTGAGACAGGCCAAAGCCTGGAGCCCGCGCCGCCGCAAAGTATGGTCGGAATAAGTTGTGTCGTCACTTTATTGCAGACCGCTGATGCGGCCCCCCTGGTCTTTATCGTCAGAGTATAAAGCGCCCCCGGGGCGGCTTTAAGAAGCGATCAGGAACGCGTCTTTGGACTGCCCCTGTGACACCAGCGCGGACATCACTTCGGCATCAGGCCGCGGCCGGACCCTGTCTCTCCATTGGGGCGGCGGTACTTGGCTGCCACAGTAGCGATGGCTTTATTGGCCACCTTTGGGGCTTGGGGCACCTTTGGCGCCTTAGTAGCGCCGGCCAGCTTGCCGCGCGCGGTTTTGGCACCCTTGGCCGGCTTGGCGCTTTGAAGGTTTTTGACCGTGATACCAAAAGCGTGCATTTTGGCCAGTATATCCTGGACCGTTCCGTTGAACTCTTTGGCCTTGATCTCGTTGGCCTGCTTTTGCAGTTTGTCGATTTGTAACTGGAGGTCAATCAGGTTGCTCATGGGGGAATCCTAAAAAGTGCGGTATTTTCACAATTAGTGGCTGATGCCATCCCGGCGCAAGACCTTGAGTGCGGTGCAAAAGATTATTTTAATATCGAAAAAAAGGGACTGGCAGTTTAGGTGCTCTTTATCAAGGGCTACTTTTTGGGGTATGGGTAATTCATCGCGGCCGTTGATCTGCGCCCAACCGGTAATACCGGGCGTTAATTGGTGCACACCCGCCCGGGTGCGCAGTGCAATCAGATCGAATTGGTTGAAAAGGGCCGGGCGCGGCCCAACAAAACTCATGTCACCCGTGAGAATGCTCCAAAGCTGCGGCAATTCATCGAGACTGCTTTTGCGCAAAAATGCGCCAATCGGTGTTAAGTATTGCGCGGGATCGGACAGCAAATGGGTGGCCACCACGGGCGTGTTGATGCGCATACTGCGAAATTTGGGCATGCTGAAAATACGATTACGGCGGCCGACGCGGTCCGACCAATACAACACTGGACCAGCCGAGGTGAGTCGCACCATTAACCCAACGACAACCATCACACCCAGCAGCACAGGCGCCAGGCAGGCCAGCACAACAAGATCAAACCAGCGCTTCACGGTTTTCGGATGTCAGCCATCGTGTCTGACAGGCTTTGTTTCACGGCAATAGGGGGTCTCCAACCCAGCAAGATTTGCGCCTTGCTAATATCAAGCTGCAGATTGTCGCTTAGACGAGCCAGTGTGGCACTCTTGCCCAGCACGGCCGCAGCCAGCTTCAACAGGGGAATGGGCAGGGCCAGCAACCTGGGCGGTCTGCCGGCAGCGTGGGCCAGGTGTCTGGCCAGTTCGGGGGTGGACAGGTCTTGTCCGTCGCTAACCAGAAAAAGCTGGTTGGCGGCCATGGGATTAGTCAGGCAACACACTACAAAATCAGCCAGGTTGTTCACCGACACCATGCTGCGCTGGTTGCGAATGGCACCCAATGGCAGCGGCCAGCCCCGGGCTACCGTCCTTGCCAGGACGGCGAAATTGGCCTTGACGCCCGGGCCATAAACCAGGGGCGGCCGGATGATGACCCAGGCCGTGGCGCTGTTTGCTGTGGCCTGCCGCAGCGCCACTTCTGCGGCCAGTTTGCTGATGGCGTAGGCATCTTGCGGGGCGGGCGCGTCTAGTTCGGTGTAGCGCTTGCCCGGCAAGGTGCTTTCACCATGCACCTTGACCGAGCTGAGGTAAATAAAGCGGTTGAGCCCCCGAGTTCGACACCAAATGACGCAAGTTGTTGATTCATATAGGGCTCGCTTCAAACTTGCCACTACAAAAGGGTCAACTGGGCGTCTTGAGTCGGTTTTCTGATCTTCAAAGATAACGCGGTATGCCTCGCAGGGAGCGCAGCAGGCGGCGGGGATCTATTCCGAACTGAGTACTACAGACCCAATAAATTTTTTGCAGTACTTTACGCATCGCTCACTTGTTTATACCAGCCCAGACTGAGCGAAAAGCCGATCAAATTTATGGTAACCCAACCCGCCGCAGCGCCAATGATGCCGTAGCTACCAACCAGTGGCGGGATGACCAGGGCCGACAGCACCAGGGCGAGCAAATTGACCTGCAATATCCGGCCGAGCCTTTGGTGAACCAGCCAGTGGATGTAACCCACATTGTAGAAAGCATTGAACACGGAACCGATCAAGAGCACGGTAAGTACCGGGCGAACCACTTGGACCACCGCCAGGTCTTTCAGCCAGAGCACAAGCAGCCATTCGCCCAGCAGGGCAAAAGCCAGCGCACTGCCGACGGTAATGGCGCCAATCAGTTGCACCAGCTTCAGGCTGAATCGGCGCAGGGCGGCGGGGTCATCCTTCAAGGCGATGGCGCTTGGCAATGCAGCCTGAACCAGGGGGTAAATGAGCTGCAGCGCACCCGCGGCGACGGTGGTCGCAATCATGTGGTAGCCAAATTGCTCGATCAAAACCATCTTGCTCACGATTAGTTTATCGACCTGCACGGTGAGCGCGCCGAGCAAAGTGGCGGCCGACATCCCGGCAAACACCTTGGAGAGAGACCGCAGCTGCGATGAATTCCAGCGGCTGGCGCGACGTTTAACGGCTAGCGTATGCCATGCGGAAAACGCACGAACCAGGGTTTCAGCCGAGGCGATGGCAACGTGCCACAGCAAATAGGTGGCCAAACTTGGTCAGAAAGTGACCAGGAGAGCGCCGCCTATATGGCGCAGTAACGCGCCGGCCATCATGACCAAATTCAGCCGGACCTGGGCTTGCGCGCCAACCAAAATGCTACGGTAGAGCGAACCCGGAAACTGCACCGCAAAAATGGCCGCAGCGCCGTAAAGGGCAACCTGCCCGGCATCGGGTGCAAGCCCGTCCAACGCCAGCCAGTGAGACGCAATGACCGGGCTCAGCAAGGCCATAAGCAAGCCGACTGCCAATGCAAACCCCCAGAAGATGCGCTCAAAACCCAGCAGCAAATCGGCTGTGCGCTGGCGCCCAGCCAGGCCGGCATGGAACTGCAAAGCTACCTCGCGAACCAGGGCCTGACTCATACCGGCGTCGATCAAGCCCAACACGGCCTGCAAAAGCACAACAAATCCGATCAGGCCAAATTGTTTCGGACCCAGCGCCAGCAGGTACCAAGGCAAGGCCAGAATGAGAGCCAGGGCAGCTACGCCAGCGCCAGCGTAGTTGGCAAGGATATTTTTCTTCATTCAGCGTCAGAGTCGGGCCGGGTGGGCAATGCCACCTCAAGCGAGCACCCGGCGTGGCGCGCCATTATGCCTACCGCATCCAGCTCTAAAAATGAATCCCCCGCAGCAACGCCTGCACCGCCAGCGCCTCGGGCGCGAGCCCTGGGCTGGGCGGTGGCCCGCCGGGCTTGGCGCCAGTGGCGGCGGTGGAGTCGGGGAACAGGCGAAAGCTGGTGTTCATGGCCAGTTGCGCCAGCCGCGGCAGGACAGTGTGCAACAGCTGCCCGGCCAGCCCCAAACGGGTGGCAATGCGTTGCGGCTTGAAGATGCAGGCCTGCGCAATGAGGTCTGCGGCTTCTTCCGGGGCCAGGGTTGGCACGTTGTCGTACAAACTGGTCGGGGCAATCATCGGGGTGCGCACCAGTGGCATGTTGATGGTGGTAAAGCTGACACCCTGGTCAGCGAACTCGCTGGCGGCGCAACGCGTCCAGGCCTCGAACGCAGCCTTGGACGCAACATAGGCGCTGAAACGCGGCGCATTGGTCAGCACCCCGATCGAGCTGATGTTGACAATGTGGCCGCTTTTTTTGGCCACCATGGCCGGCAGCAGGCCCATGGTGAGGCGCAGGCAGCCAAAATAGTTGAGCTGCATGGTGCGCTCAAAGTCATGAAAGCGGTGGTAGCTGGACTCGATGGCGCGGCGGATCGAGCGGCCGGCGTTGTTAATCAAAAAATCCACACCGCCATGGTCCGTGGTCAGTTTGGCGACAAAGCGGTCGCAATCGGCCAGATCGGCCAGGTCGACCGGGTAGGCCACAAATTGGTAACCGCGCTCATGCGCCTGCTGACAGGCCTGCGCCAGATTGTCGGCATCGCGGCCGCAAATCAAGGTGGTGGCGCCGGCTCGGGCCAATTGGTGCGCCGCCGCCAGCCCAATGCCGGACGAGCCCCCAGTCACCAGCACCACTTTGCCGGCTACGGTGCCGCGCAGGCTGCGGTCCATGTGCAGGTCCGGGTCGAGGTGGCGCTCCCAGTAGTCCCACAGGCGCCAGGCATAGTCCTTGAGCCTGGGGCAGACCACGCCAGTACCCTGGAGCGCAGCGAGTGTCTGGCGGCAGTCAAAACGCGTGGGGTAGTTGACAAAGGTCAGCAGTTCGTCAGGCATGCCCAGGTCTTGCATGATGGCCCGCCGAAGCCGCCGCAGCGGGGCCAGCGTCAGCAGGCCTTGGGTGACGTTGCGCGGAATGAAGCCAAACAGGGGGGCATTGACGAACAGGCCCATTTTGGGGGCGTGGGCGGCGCGGCTGAAGACCTCCAGCACCTCGCTCACGCGGTAACCCACCGGGTCTACCAGGTGGTAACACCGGTGATTGGTGTCACTGCGGTGGCTGATCACATCCAGCGCGCGCACCACAAAGTCCACCGGCACAATATTGATGCGCCCACCCTCCAGGCCGATCGCGGGCAGCCAGGGCGGCAGCCATTGACGCAGGCGCTGGATCAGCTTGAAAAAATAATAAGGGCCATCCACCTTATCCATCTCGCCGGTCTGGCTGTCGCCCACCACCATGGCAGGGCGGTACACCGTCCAGGGTAGGCGGCATTGCGTGCGCACGATTTTTTCACTCTCGTGCTTGGTCATGAAGTAAGGGTGCTCAAGGTGCTGGGCCTCAACAAACATGTCCTCACGAAACAGCCCGGGGTACAGGCCAGCCGCGGCAATGGAGGAGACGTGGTGAAAATGTTTGGCCTCTATCGCCTGGGCCAACGCCACGGCGTGGCGGGTGCCGTCAATGTTGACGGAGATCTGGCTGGCCTCGTCAGCATTCAGGTCATAGATTGCCGCCAAGTGATAGAAATGGTCAATCTGGCCCTGAAGCTTTTTGATCTGGGCGGCCGTCAGGCCCAGCCGGCTGCGGTTCAGGTCACCCGCCAGCGGCACTACGCGGGCGGCGCTGGCACCCCAGTACTTTCGCAGTGCCGTCGCCTTGGCCTGGCTTTGCGGGCGCAGCAGGTAGTACACCACCGCGCCCTTGTGCGCCAGCAGTTGTTTGACCAAGCGTTTGCCGATGAACCCGGTCGCACCGGTCACGAAATAATGCATGTTTTTCATCCCTGTCGGCCTAGCGCTGTCCCACTGGCAATTTAGAAGCAGGTGCCTACACAGCAGCCTGCCACAGGCTTACAGTGAAGGCCATGTGCTTGATCGACACCCGGATCAAGGCCTATTTCAATTTAATCCCTTCAGGAGTTTTCAGTGGTCAAGAAATTGCAAAAATCCGTTGCATCCAAAGCCAGCTCAGCCAAAAAAAGTGCAAGCAAAGCAAGCCCAGATACAGAGTCACCGCTGGCCAACGCGGTCAAAGATTCGGCACAGCAGATCTGGCAGGCCGGGCTGGGCGCCTTCAACCGGGCGCAGGCGGAGGGCAGCAAAGCCTTTGAGGCGCTGGTCAAAGAGGGCGTGACCTTTCAGCGCAAGACGCAGTCAGCCGCCGAAGAAAAAATTGCGGAAGCCACCAGTAAGATGTCCAGTATGGCGACCGACATCTCCACCAAGGCCACCGGCCAATGGGACAAACTGGAAACCATTTTTGAAGACCGCGTGGCCAAGGCGCTGGGCAAGCTGGGGGTGCCGTCAGCCAAAGACATCAACGCCTTGATCGCCCGTGTCGACGAGCTCAACAAGAGCGTGCAAAAGCTGTCCGCCAAAGCCGCTGCGGCACCAGCCAAACCCAGTGCCAAGGCACCGGCCAAAAAGGCAGGCAGCCCGGCCTCCAAACCGGCGGCCCGACGAGCCGCCCCGCGCAAGCCTAGCGCAGGCAGCACGCCGGCCTGACCAACGCACCCGCTTGATGAGAGGGGACGCTTCAGGCGCCTTTTTGTAGCAGGCGCCCGCTTCGTTGCTGCAACGCAATAGATTTGCTGGCGCGGGAGCCCTACACTTTGCCGCTATGGCACGCTCCGTTCCGCCCCAACCCAAGATTGCGCTGGCACTGGCGGGGGGCGGTCCCTTGGGGGCGATCTACGAAATCGGTGCCCTGTGCGCGCTGGAAGAATCCCTCAACGGGCTTGACTTCACCCGTCTGCAACACTACGTGGGGGTCTCCAGCGGCGGTTTCATTGCCGCCGGCTTGGCCAATGGCATGACACCACGCGCCCTGTGCAGTGCGTTCATCGATGCGCCCAGCGAACAGGCCGTAGACGCCTTTGACCCCTCCTGGCTGATGACACCGGCTTACAGCGAGTTCATCCGCCGTGGCCTCCTGTGGCCAGGCCTGCTGGTGTCGGCGCTGTGGCAGCTGGCGTCCGGCCGCAAGTCGCTGACGCGCGCCCTGGAGCACCTGGGGCCAGGGTTCCCGACGGGCATTTTTTCGAACGACCAGATCGATACCGAGCTGGCCCGACTGTTCACCCGTGCTGGCCGCACCAACGATTTTCGCAAGCTCAAGGCCCAGCTGACGCTGGTGGCCACCGATCTGGACACCGGCGAGGCCGCCCCCTTTGGCCGCCCGGGTTGGGACCATGTGCCAATTTCCCGGGCAGTACAGGCCAGCGCTGCCCTGCCCGGCCTGTTTCCACCAGTGCAGATCGACGACCGTTACTATGTGGACGGTGCACTCAAAAAGACCATGCACGCCTCGGTGGCGCTCGACGATGGGGTGGACTTGCTGTTGTGCCTGAACCCGCTGGTGCCGTTTGACGCGAGCACGCCCAAGCTGGCGCTGCTGGGGCCCGGCGCGCCAGCGTCGATCCCGCGCATCGTGGATGGCGGTCTGCCAGCGGTGCTGAGCCAGACTTTTCGCTCCATGATCCATTCGCGCATGGTGCTGGGCATGAGACAGTACGAGCACAGCTACCCCAACACCGACATCATCTTGATCGAGCCCGATCACCGTGACCCGGAGCTGTACCTGGCCAACACCTTCAGCTACTCGCAACGCCGCCATGTGGCCGAGCACGCCTACCAGCAGACCCGGCATTTGTTGCGCTCGCCAACGGCCGGGCTGTCGGCCAAGCTGCTGCGCCACGGCATCACGCTGCACCATGCGGCGCTGGACGACACCAAACGCCACTTGAGCGCGCCGCCAGCGCCGCCAAGCGAGTTCGGGCAGGCCTTGACGCGGTTGGACGGGGTGCTGGATGACCTGCGCCATGAGCTGCACGCGATGGCGCACCGGACCAGCCGACCATGACAAAGAAGGCGCCGCGGCGCACCGCAGAACGGATTCTGGAGACCACGCTGGCCCTGTTCAACCGCTTTGGCGAACCCAATGTCTCAACCACGCTGATCTCCAGCGAGTTGGGCATCAGCCCGGGCAACCTGTACTACCACTACCCAGCCAAAGACGAGTTGATCAATGCGCTGTTTGACCGGTTTGAGGGCACGCTCAATGAGCTGCTGAGCGCTGGCGAACAGGTGCGCGACGTGGAAGAGGCCTGGTTCTTTCTGCACAGCCTGTTCGAGCTGATCTGGCAGCACCGCTTTTTGTACCGCGACCTGAATGACCTGCTGAGCAAGAACCGGCGACTGGAGACGCATTTTCAGTCGGTCCTGAAAAACAAGGCGCGTGCGGTCAAAGGCTTGCTGGATGGCATGGCGCGCGCTGGCGCCCTGCGCAATGATGCCAGTGAGCTCGGCACCACGGCCACCAGCATGGTGGTGGTGATCACTTACTGGCTTAGTTTCGAGTATGTACGCGACCCGCGTCATGCCCACGAAGCGGCCAATGCCGAAGCCTCGCTGATGCGCGGAGCCCAACATGTGCTCAACCTGCTGGCACCCTACCTGGCGCAAGACCAGCGCCTGCACCTGGCCAAGCTGGTCGGTGCCTACAACAACACCGGGGCCTTCTAAAGTGCCCGGACCAAGGAGCTGCCATGGCCATCTGGACCACCTTTCCCTACCCGGGCGAGTACCGCTTTGACGCTGCGCGCGTCAAACAACATTGGTCGCGCCTGCATGCGGGTGATGTGGAGCCGCTGCCCACCGACCCGCAGGTGCTGGAGGCCTGGGCGCTGTTCCACAGTGGCGAGTTTCAAAAAGCTGTCGAACTGGGCCTGAAGATCGGCGGCTCGGGCATCACTGTGGCCAACAAGGCGGCCTGCGTCTACGCCACCTACCTGGAAAAGCGCGAACAGGCCCGCCTGGATCTGTACCTGGAAGTAGCCCGGCGGGCCGAAGCGCAGGCCCTGCGCGAACCACAGAACATCAATGCCCATTACTGGCAGGCCTACGCGCTGGGTCGCTACGGCCAGGGCATCAGCGTGGCCAAGGCGCTGGCGCAGGGGCTGGGCAGCAAGGTCAAAGACTCACTGGAAAACGTGATTGCCCTGGAGCCGCGCCATGCCGATGCCCACATCGCGCTGGGGGCCTTCCACGCCGAAGTGATTGACAAGGTGGGCTCGCTGATCGGCGGTATGACCTACGGCGCCCGCAAGGACACTGGGCTGCACCTGTTTCAGGAGGCGCTGCGCATCAACTTCCAGTCGGTGGTGGGCATGATCGAATACGCCAACGCCATGCTGATGCTCGAAGGCAACAAGATGCTGGCCGACGCCAATCGGCTCTACCAGCAGGCCGCCAGCGCACGCCCCTTTGACGCCATGGAACGGCTGGATGTGGAGATGGCCCGGGTCGAGCTCAACCCCTGAGCCTTAGTCACCCCAAGGCAGCATCAGCGCCAGCAGGGTCAGGCGGGCAAACTCAGGCTCAAAACCGTCAACGATGCGCTGTGGCTCGGGGCATAAGCCTTCATCGCTGATCAGGCCGAACTGCACGCCGCCGCCGTAGCTCAGGATCGACACGCCCAGCCCGACGGTGCCCGACTGTGGCACCCAAAACAGGCATTGCTCCAGCGTGGCGCCGCAGAACTTGAGCTTTTCGGCTGACCCCACCACGTTGGTCATGACGGCGGTGGTCTTGCGCGAGAAGTAACTCAGCAGCAGGTCTTGCGCCGGCTTGGCCAGGGTACCCGCCACAGCCAGCAGCCCATAGGCCAGCAAGGGCTGCTGGCTGCTCTTCATCTCGCGCATGCGCCGGCGCACCTCGTACAGCCGCTCCAGCGGGTGCGCCAGGCCGATGGGCAGCACCAGCGGCGCCAGGCCAAAGTGGTTGCCCAGCTGGTGCGCCTGCGCCAGCGGGCGTAAATTGACCGGCACCATGGCGCGGATTTCCCGGCCGTCGGTGTCGTCCCCCAGACCGCGCAGGTAAGCGCCGATGGCGCCCGCGACACAGCTCAGCAGCACATCATTGACCGAGCAACTCAGCGCCCGGCCCACCGCCTTGACCTCGTCCAGCGGCAATGCTTGGCCCCAGCCCACGCGCTTGGCCGGGCCCGGCGCACCCTTGAGCCGGGTCGTTGAGTCGTCTGGCAGGAGCGCCAGGGCAGCGGCGTCGCGCGCCAGCTGATAGCCCAGTTTGACCAACTCACCCGAACCGGCCCGGTCCAGCGCCTTCACCGTGACGCCGGCCAGGGGTTGCACCAGCGTGTGTGCCAGCCAGCCATCGAGCGCACCGTTGGCTCCCTCGGGCGGGGCACTGGCGGGCGGTTTCGGCGGTGGCGTCCCGCCATCCACCAGGGACTGGGTCACCGCGAGCAAGGCAAGGCCATCGGCCATGCAATGGTGAATGCGCGCCAGCAGGGCCGAACCGCCGTCATGGTGTTCGACCAGATGAAACTGCCACAAGGGTCGGTTCATGTCCAGCGGTCGGCTGGCGAGCTCGGCCAGCCGGTCCTGCAGCGCCTGCTGGGCAGCGCCGGCCGGATGGGAGGGCAGGTGTTCGCGCACCACATGGTGCTGAATGTGGAAATCGGGGTCAGCCACCCAGCGGGCACCGATGGTCTCCCACTGCACGCGTTGCGCAAAGCGTGGGTATTGACGCAGGCGCTGCTCAAGGCGCTGGCACACGGTGGCGTAGCTCAGGGCTGGCTTGATGGTCCAGACGCCCAGGATCATCATCAGGTTGGCCGGCGTGTCCATGCGCAGCCAGGCGAGGTCAACCTTGCTGATAGGCTCGCCATCGGTGTTGGCCGACAGATCGGGCAGATCGGGCAGATCGGGCGGAGGGGGCGGCTCTGAGGGCCGGCGCTTCTCTGGCAGGCGCTTGTCTAGCGGGCGCTTCTGGGGTGTGGTTCGGGTCACCATGGCAGCTCCGGTCTGCGCCCAAGGTGGACGCTTCTGCCTAGGTTTGTCCGCTTTTTGCTTTCTCAAGCCACTGCAAGCCAGCTCGGCGCTTAAGATCGTGGGCCTCAGCCCCAACAGCGGGGCCAGCACCTTGGAGAACCCAACATGTCCGATTTGAAAACCCGTTTCGAGGCCGCCGTGGCCGAGTCCAAAAACCTGAGCGAACGCCCTGACAACATGACGCTGCTCAAACTTTACGCCCTGTTCAAACAGGGCAGCCTGGGCGACAACAGCGAGCCGAAACCCGGTTTCAGCGACATGGTCGGTCGCGCCAAGTGGGAAGCCTGGAACACGCTCAAGGGCACCACGGCCGACGATGCGATGCAGCAGTACGTGGACCTGATCGAGTCCCTGAGCTGAGGGCTCAGCGCTTCTTTTTGGGCGCGGCTGCCGGCGCCAACAGGGCGTCGAGGTTGCTCACGATCTCGCGCTCGATGCGGTCCTTGAAGGTGCCCAGCAAAAAGCCGAGTTTGGCGTTGAGCTCAAACCGGTCGTGGCTAACCACCAGCGTGCCGGCCACGCCCGAGCGGCTGAAGCCCACCTCGTCCTCCTGCTGGCCCTCTGCGTAGGTGCATTGCAGGCCGAACTCGGTTTCGGCCTGCTCGGCCCAGCGCAAGGCGAGTATTCGCGCCTTGGGCAGGCCCAGCTGGTGCTCACGCAAAATGTGAAGGTCAGCCATGGCCGGGCTCCAGGGTCAGTTGTTGCAGGGCACGCGCCCGCTCAGGCGCCGGCAGGGCGGCCAGGCGCCGCACCGCCGCATAGAACCGCGACCAGTCCTGCCCTTCGCGCGTAAACAGTACCTCAAAGGCCGGCACCAGCTCGTCGTAAGCCGCCTGCGCGCCAAAGGCTGCATTGTTGGCGCCCGCCACCCAGGCGTCATAGCCGGGATAGCCACCCCAGCTGCGCCGCAATTCGGCATATGCGGCACGAAAATCCCGCATCGCTTCATTTTTCATAGCAAACAACCCTTTGCTATCAAGGGCCGGGGCCTGATTTGACTGATAAATGTCAGCCAGCCGGCTGCGGGTGGCCAGCGTCAGCGCACGGAACTGTTGGCGCCGGCTCGTCAGCTCGGTGGCCTCGCGCCGAGTGGTCTCGGTGCCCGGCTGCGCCAACCAGCGCTGCACGCCCAGCCGCTCCACCGCCGTGGCAAATGATTCGTTGAAGCGGGTGTCGTCAGGCACATACAGCACTTGGTGCGCAAGCTCATGAAAAATCAACCTGGCCAGCTCGGCGTCGGTCAAACCAATAAACGTATTGAGCAGCGGGTCGCCGCCAGCCCAGTTGAGCCAGCCCAGGGTGGAATAGGCCGGCACCCCATAGACGCTGACCTCCAGCCCAGACTGCTGCAGCGCCGCCGCCTCGCTACGCGCCTCGGCCTCGTTGAAATAACTGCGGTAGCCGACACAGCCGGCCACCGGGAAACACCAGGTTTTGAGTGTCAGCGAAAACTCAGGCGCCGCCACCACGTTCCAGACCACGGCACGGCGCTGCAAGTCGGCGTAGCGCTGGTAGCTGGCGTTGTCTGGCAACTTCAGTTCAGTCACGGCAAAGGCCCGGATCTGCTGCGCAAGCGCCAGCCGCGTCTTGAGCCCGTCCGGCGCCTGGGGGTCAGCCAGCCAATCCGCCACCGGGCGCGAAGCCTGCATCAACTGCAGATGGCCGCTGACCGACTGGTAGTAATAACGCGTGTCGGCGCAGCCAGCCAGCAAGGCGGGCAGCAGCAAAAGCAGCAGGGTGCGAAGCGTGTGCATGGTCGGGCAGTTTACGCGCCAGAAACCCAAGGGGAGGTCAACTGTGGCGCACCAGCCAACTTGCCAAATCGGGCTGGCAGGGCATCCGGCGCAGCGGCATCAAGGCGGAGACCGCAGGTCGGGGGACAGCCGCGGAGCCGGATGCCATGCCAGCCTGATCCCCACAAAAATAATGGCTTTGTCGTGCTTTTTGGGGGGAGTCAATCCGGCACTACCGCCGTGACCTCGATCTCCACCTTGGCACGCGCTTCCATGAGTGCGGCCACCTGCACACAGCTCATGGCCGGGAAGTGGCGGCCGATCACCTCGCGGTAGACCTGGCCCAGCTCTTTGAGGCGGGCGTTGTACTCCTCGCGGTCCAGGATGTACCAGGTCATGCGCGCCATGTGTTCGGGCCCGGCGCCACCTTCGGCCAGCACCGCCAGCACATTACGCAGGGTTTGCGCGGTCTGGGCGATGAAATCATCGCTCTCGAACTGCTGCTGCGCGTTCCAGCCAATCTGGCCGCCCACAAAAATCTGCGTGCCGCGCGCGGCCACACCATTGGCGTAGCCCTTGGCGGGCACCCAGCCGGGGGGATGGAGGTGTTTCATGGGGTTTTCAGCCTGAAGCGTTGCAGTTTGCCGGTTTCGGTGCGCGGCAGCTTGTCTAGAAACGCGATCTCGCGCGGGTATTTGTAGGGGGCAATGCTGGCCTTGACGTGGTCTTGCAGCGCCTGCACCAGCGCGGCGTCGCCCACCACACCGGGGCGCAGCACGCAAAAGGCTATAGCGATCATGCCGCGCGCCTCGTCGCTCTGGCCGATCACACCGCACTCGGCCACCGCCGGGTGGCGCAGCAGCGCGTCTTCCACCTCTGGGGCGCCGACGTTGTAGCCGGAGGTGATGATCATGTCATCGGTGCGGGCCTGGTAAAAAAAGTAACCATCGGCATCCTGCACAAAGGCGTCGCCCGGGTAGTTCCAGCCGTCTTTCACATAGTTGGTCTGCCGCGCATCGTCCAGGTAGCGGCAGCCGGTAGGGCCGATCACGGCGATGCGGCCGACGCTGCCGCGCGGCAGTTCCTGGCCATCGTCGCCCACCACGCGCGCGCTGTAACCCGGCACCACGGTGCCAATGGCGCCGCGCCGCACCTGGGCGGGCGCGGCCGAAATGAAGATGTGGAACATCTCGGTGGCGCCAATGCCGTCCAGCATCTCCAGCCCGGTGGCGTTTTTCCAGAGCTGGCGGGTGGCGTCGGGCAGGCCTTCACCGGCACTGACGCTCAGGCGCAGCGCTGCGGGCCGGCCACGCTGCGCCGCTTGCTCCTGCATGAACGGCGCCATCTGCCGGTAAAAGGTGGGTGCGGTGTAGACGATGGTGGCGTCGGTGTCAAAAATCAGCTGGGCCATCGCCTGCGGTGTGTAGGGAATGTCAGGGAAATACACCGAAGCACCAGCCCACATCGGGAAAATCAGCAGGCCGCCCAGGCCGAAGGTGAAGGCCAGCGGCGGCGAGCCCATCACGATGTCGTCGGGGGTGGCACGCAGCACATGGCGCGGCCAGGTTTCGCAGGCGGCCAGCACGTCGCGGTGAGAGTGCACCGCGGCTTTGGGTTTGCCGGTGGTGCCCGAGGTGAAGGCCAGCAGCGCGATGTCGTCGGCCGCCGTGGCGCAGGCCGGGTACAGGCCGTCATAACCAGCGGCAGCACGTGCCAGCTCACCGCTCTGATGCAGCGCGTCAAAGCTGACCAGTGTTTGCAGCACCGGTTGTTGCGCCCGGGCGATTTGCAGCTCATCGAGCAGCCGCTCGTCGCACAGGGCCAGCGTGGGCTGCGCCTTATCGATGACCTCAGTCAGTTCCTTGGCGCGCAGCAGCGGCATGGTGGCCACCGCCACCGCCCCGACTTGCACCACCGCCAGCCAGGCCAGCGCCATGCCGATGGAGTTGCCACCGCGCAGCAGCACCCGGTTGCCCGGCACCAAGCCGTGGTCCTGCACCAGCACCTGCGCGATGCGCGCCACCTCAAGTTGGGCCTGCGCGTAGCTCAGAGTGCGGCGCGGTGAGCGCAGCAGCGGCCGGTCAGCCAGGCCGCGCCGGGCTGCGCCCTCGAACAGCGCCTGCACCAGGTTGACTTGCACCGGCAGCTGCAGCTCGGGCAAGTTGTAGTCGAGCCGGGGCCCCTGCGCGGACGGCGGCAGCCGGTCATGGACAAAGCGGTCGGTCTGGGCGGAGTAGCTCATGCAAATCCTTCTGGGCTAGGGGGGTTACCGTACGGAGGCGAGCGGACTCGGCGGCACAGGGCTGGCCGGCAGGGTTTTCAACACCGACTTGCCGATGATGAGTTGCTGCACCTCGGTGGCGCCCTCGTAAATGCGCAGCGAGCGGATGTCGCGGTACAGGCTCTCGACCTTGGTGCCGACCCGCACGCCCATGCCGCCGTGCATCTGCAGCGCCATGTCGATCACGCGCTGGGCGTTTTCGGTGGCGGTCATCTTGGCCATGGCGGCGGCGGCGGTGTAGGCCTGGGCCTGCGCGGGTGAGTCGGTGCCAACACAGTCGCGCAACCAGGCGGCGCGGTAGGTCAGCATGGCTGCGGCGTCCACCAGTGCCGCCATCTCGCCCAGCTGGGCCTGGGTCAGCTGAAAATCTGCCAGCCGCTGGCCGAACATGGGCCTGGCACGCGCATAGGCCACGGCCTCGGCCAGCGCCCTGCGCGCCATGCCCAGGGCGGCGGCGGCCACCGAGGCACGAAAGATGTCGAGCGTGCGCATGGCCAGTTTGAAGCCGCCATGCAGCTCGCCCAGCAGGGCATCAGCCGGCAGCTGGCACTGCGCCAAACGCAGGGTGGCCAGCGGGTGCGGCGCCATCACGGCGATGTGTTCTGAGGCATCCAGCCCCGGCGTACTGGCATCGACCAGAAAGGCGCTGATGCCGCGCGTGCCG
>CAJAXU010000394.1 GCA_903948045.1 uncultured beta proteobacterium
AATCTTCCCTGGTACGCAATCTGCTTCCTTTGTATCTGCAACCTACGATGCCGCTGAAAGCCAGCAATTTTGGTTTGTCAATTTCTTGGAGGGTACAGTCGGGGTTGGACCACCAACTAACAAGTACCTCCGACTTGTTCGGGCTGGACAATGATCAACTAACAATTGGGCAGTTAAAAATGCCCCATCTGCTACTGGTTAATTCTTCGTAAAGCCCAATTGTTCGCGCAATTGCTTCTGCATAAATGCAAGATTGCTTCGTTGTCGGCGTGCAATGTCATGCGCGTAGCGCTGGCTCAGCCACTGAAGCAGCGCAATTTTTAGACTTGTTTTGCCATCCGGGATTAAGCTTGAAATGGGCTTTATCCAGGATGGCGTGTATTTTTTGATCAGTTCCTCTTCTAGCGAGACGAATGGTTGTGCACTGCCAGGCGCACCTTGACGACCTGCCCGTCCAAATAACTGCCAATCGATTCGAGGAGACTCATGGGCTTCAAACATGAGGACGTGCAGGCCCCCGATGGCTTCGATCTCGTTTGATATCTTTATATCGGTTCCTCGCCCGGCCATATTGGTGGCTACAGTAATGGCATGTCGTTCGCCGGCCAGAGCCACGGCTTGCGCCTCGTATTCGTGTTCCTTGGCATTGAGTACCGTGCAGCTCAGGCCACGTCCACGTATGTGGCCGGCAATTTCCTCACTGTCTAAAATTCGCCTTGTGCCTACAAGAACCGGAACGCCTCGCTTGTGAAGTGATTCGACCTGGTCTATGAAGCAAACTAGCTTGTCCTGACGATTAATAAAGCATTGCTTGGGTAGAACTTTGAGTTTGCTTGGGGTGCGTGGCGGCACGCGTAAGACTAACAGCCCAAATGTTTTCCAGAGCTCCCAGTCCAAACCATGTAAAGTTCCACTTGCCCCGCTAAGTCGGTGATAGTGACGGAAAAACTCTTGAAATGTCATTCGTGCCGAAATTTTGGTTAACGGTGTCAACTCGACTCCGACGCGTGCCTCGATCGACTGATGAATACCGTGGCTCCATGAACGTCCAGGCATACTGCGCCCGGTGCTTTCGTCAACGATCACCACCGCACCATCCTGAATGATGTAGTGCCGATCCTTCTGGAACACGTCGCGTGCCATGATGGCCAGGATGAATATCTCTTCACGGCGAGTCAGAACTCGCCAGTAGCTGCTGAAGGACGTCGACAGCCGATCCACCTTACGTTTGCCCTGCTCCGTCAGATGAACTGCGCCGCCGGCTTTGGCGTATAACGTGTAGTCGGTGTCAAGCTCGAGTTCTTCCACCAAATTGCGGGCAATGCGTATTGCACCCAGCATGTTGGCCTTGTCTTCCTCTGCGCTGGCAATGATAAGTGGCGTAGTGGCTTCATCAATCAAAATGCCATCGGCCTCGTCAATAATCACGGCATATAGGCCTCGCATCACGGGCTGGTTTTCACCCTGAGGGTTTTGCATTTGCCAGAGTCGGCGGCGTAATGGGTCGCGGGCACCGTTCAGGCGCAAATCGTCACGCAAATAATCAGCCAATAACTGCTTGGCTGTGGCATAGACCACAGGATGACGATAGCATTCAGACAGTTGGTGTGGCGGTGTGTCGCTGGTGATTGCGGCAACGCTTAGCCCGCTGGAGCGGTAGAGCGGCGCCATCAACTCAGCATCTCGCGCGGCCAGGTAGTCATTTGCCGTAACGATGTGCAGCGGCTTTCCGCTCCATCCGGTGAGCACTGCGGCAATTGCTACCGCCAAAGTTTTTCCTTCCCCCGGTGCAAGCTGAATCAGGTAGCCTTTGGTCATACACAGGGCTGCAATCATTTGCGGTAGCGAGGCCCTTTGTTGAAGGCACTGGCATGCGAGGCGCACGACACAAGATAAGGCATTAATCTGACTTTCCAGTTGTGCTTGTCTTGATTGATTTTCAGAGGAACCTACCCTTTGAATCTGGAGCCGGTAGACACTTTGACGAGCAGCTTGAAGTTCGGCGTGCGATGGGGCCTGAATACCGGCAGGGTCTTCGGAAAGCGATTCATGCAAGGCCAATGATGCCCCCCAGAGTTCACGGTAGCCGTGGCCACTTTGGTGCATCCCCAGTCGAAGCCAGCCAGTCAGGCTAAACCAGGGTGTTAGGGCTGCATTGCGAGGGGCATGCCAGGTGGGACGGTCTACAGTCATTCAATATCGGTGTTGGGCACACGCCTCATTCGCATCGCCGTGAGCAGTGGCTCGATAGTGAAGCGCTAACTTGTTCACAATGCATAACGCTTTTGCAACAGCTGTTTGATGGTCCGATAGACCTGAATGCCAATGGGCTGTGAGGGAGTTGGAATGCGTAGCGTGCCAGTTATGCCGTGTAACACAGTGATCTCATGCAGTGCCGCATTCGGTAGTTGAGTTTGCAGCACATAGAAGGTTTCTTTGGCGATAGTTCCGCTTGGCTCGTTGGTACTGACCGCGATATCACCACCACCAAGCCAACCCAACGCCACTGAGGGCAAGCGGTCACTCTGGAAAGGGATGATTTGCACTTTAGGCAATAAGACGTTCCAATAGGCTTGCCCAGCCAGCCGGAGTTCTGCTTGGTGGTGGGTTTCTTGGAAGATCCTATCGGCCTCCTCCTGGGCAACGACCGCCACAAACCTGAAGCTGCTTGGGTCTACCACCTCGCCCAAATTGTGTCCTTGGGGCAACCACGCGCCGACCCTCTCGTGTAGGTCGGGGGCAACCCACTCACCGGCCTGATTCGCTCGAACCTCCAGCATCTTGCGTTGCATGTTCAGGTGACGTAACCGGTCAGCCAGTGTGTCAATCTTTTGTTGCAAAGCCTCAAGCTCACTGCTGCCTTTGTGCAAGGCCTGACGAAACTGCGATTGAACCTCTTTTTGACTGGCAATAGTTACGGCGATGTCTGACATCAGATCCGAGTTGGCGAAAGTAGCGAGCAACTGGCCGGCTTGTACCCGTTGGCCGTGGCGCACATTTAAGCTTTCCAGTGTGCCACTGGTTTGTAGGTACATCGTGGTAGAGCTGTTAGCTTTGACGATGCCTTGTGCGCGCACCGCATCCGGGAAAGGTATGACGGCAATCGGCAACATGATCAGGACTGCGCTAATGAACACAACCGACCATGCTCGGCGACGATTGCCTTGAGTGGCACTCCCCCGTAGGTGCACAAGCAGACGATAAAGGGGCGCCAAGAAGCGGCTGTAAATCGTCGTAAGTAACACCATAATGCCAAGGGGTAACCATTGGTCCATCAAAAATAGGCTAATTCCCAATGTAATGAACAGGAGGTACAAAAAGCTCAACAGGCCATACAGTGTGAGCCAGAGCCACTCCTTTCCATCCGCGGCATTACTTTGCGCAGCGACAGTGCCGAGTAGGTGCCTATCGCCAAAATACTTCCACTGTTGCTGGCCCTTTTGATAGAGGTTGGGGATGCCGGCGTAGTCGCTGAGCATGTAATAAGCATCAAAGCGCAGCAATGGGTTGCCATTAAACAGCAAGCTCGAGATAGAGCCAATCAGCATCACGTTGAAAGCCAGACTGTGGATCAAGCCTGGCGCAGTATTGGCCCAGACCAGTGCGCCGGCCGCCGCAAAGAAAAACTCTACCGCCATACCGGCGAAAGAAGCGTAGATGCGATGCCAACGTTCTGGAAAGCCCCAACTACTTGACGCGTCCACATAGGGCAATGGTGTGAATAGCAAGAACATTACTCCCACAGTACGCACTTCCCCGCCAAATCGTTTACATACAAAAGCGTGCCCAGCCTCGTGAAAGAGTTTGAGTATGGTTAGGCAAACATAGAGCCATGGCAAATTGCCTACTGACAGAACGCCTTGTGATTGGTCCAGCAATTCGCCGCGATGTGCAAATGCAGTTGAACCGCCCCATAACAGGACAATAGTCCAGACGAAAAAAGCACCCCAGCCGGTCGCAAGAAGGATTAGTCCCCTGATTTTATTCAGTGCAGCATCAGGGTTCCACAGCGGTACACGTAAAAATAAGAAGGAGGCGAGTTTGGCCCTTAACTCCTTGTTCTTTTGTTTCTTGTACCGTTTGACAATAGCCTCGTTATCAGAGTGCTGAAGTGAGTACAGTAAATTGGAGAGATGCAATTGCGACAGAAGTTGAATTACTTCCTCGCGACTCGGTGCCTCTTCTGGGTGCTGGTTGACAAAATCTTCCCATACGTCTTCGACAGTCTTGTCCGTATTCAGGCTTTGAATAAAGTGGCAGGCTTCCTTGGTAGCACGGAAAAAACGCTGGGTATATGTGTCTTGGAGGACATGCCAGGTTCTACCGCGGAATACCTGTGTTTTTACCTCGACACTGGGGAGTAGCGCTACCCGCAATCCCGAAACCCTAAACCAAGAATCGCTGAAAATCGAGGTGGCCATGTCAGGGCATCCAATGCAGAAGTGCTACCACCACAGCATGAGCCGCAGCCGATCCATCAATCGATGCGTCAGTATCCAAGCGACATTTTTGTTGCCAACATCAATGCGTGCTAACCCTGTCATGCCGGGGCGCCACCAAGCCTGTGGCGCTTCGACCAGTTCTGCTCTGACCATAAACTGGTTGCCATCCTGCCCCTTGACTTGTGCCACCGGAATCACGGAACTGATGATCACTGGGATGTTCACATTTGGGTGGCTCAGCAGGGCCACTTCTCCCGTGGCATTTGGCGTGAGGTGGCGCATATCGCGCTCAGACACCATCAGCGTCATGTACAGGCCCTCCACTTTAGCCAATCGAAATATTCTGTCGCCTTTCTTGACGGGTACCCCCATCAAGTCTTTTTTTTCACCTTCAACGATCACACCTTCAAAAGGTGCTTTGCCATGTGCTTGTTCAAGGTAGCTTGTCACTCGTCGAGCTTTTGCCAGAGACTGTTCAAGGCGTGCTTGTGCAATTTCAGTTTCGGCCAGCAGGCGATCAGCACGGAGCTTGTTAACTTCCCCTTCACCTTTTCTTATCTCCGCCACCAACTCGCTTTGTTGTTGCAGCAGGTCACGCGTATCCAGGCTCACCAACAAGTCGCCAGCCTTGACCAGATCGCCTGCTGTAGCGTGCACTTGGTCAATGCGTCCATCGAACTGGGCACTGACAAGGCGGGTGGAGTCGGTGTTAAGTTGCGCACTTCCATCAACACGATAATGCCAACTTCCAAATGAAAGGTACAGGATCAGTGCTAAGAGGCAGACGCCGCCAAGCTTAAGCATTGTCTGCTCTGGCCCAAAGAGTCTCTCCGACGCAAGCCGAATGCCGCGACGCGTCCGCTTGCGTAGACTCATGGCGTTATCGCGCATTGCCGAAAGGTGCGGTTGGACCAATTCGAGTGCCAGCAGCAATTGATTCAAGTCGGGGATGGCCTTATTGCCAGGAGCCAGTAGCAGCACAGCATGGGTCAGACCCTGTGCATCCCGCATGGGTAGGGTTGCAACTTGGGACACAGCTAGGTATTGTGCAAAATCCGCAAGCGGCTGGGTGTCTGTAAGAGACTCAGTCGACGCCGGCCACCAGACTTCTTCACCTTGAATGACCGACGGCAACAAGGCCGCTTCTATGCGCTGAATCTGTGATGTGTTGCGTTCAAAACGGTCTAGGTGGCTGATCGCGATCACCTCAGCGTTCTCGCCATCGACCCAGCCGAAGCTGACGTGTCTTAGTTCCCAACAGACGGCCAAGCCATTTACCAAGGCCAAACATGCGGCGTCAAAGTTAGCTTGTTGCATCACCTCAGCGGCCAGCTCAAGCATGGCATGCAGGTCTGGTGGTGCGGTGGTGGCCCCAGTCGTAGCATTGGTTGGCCCGAAATCGGCGCTTAGCAAGGCTCGGAGTGTGAGTTCGTTAAGCTGGCTGCGTTCCTGTGCTGGGATATTCAGAATCAAGTAGTGATCCGTCAGGCCCTTCAAGAGCAGCACCAACACCAAGCAAGTCTGCCCAAGTGGGTCTTGGGCTGGCGCTTGGGCGTAACCTTGGGCACTGGCCTTTGCCAGCATGTCAATACCTGGAGGCATCGTCTGTAGGGGAGACCAAGTGGGCGACTCCGAGGCTCGTCCCAACTGCGCAAGGCTGTCACCTTCTGACAGGCGCTGGAGAACCGCACAATGAATTGCTTTGCAAAGTTGCCGCATCAATTCGCAATAGCGATTCCAGTCCAACTCGGCCGAGGGCTGTCGACGAATTTGCTGTAACTGGTCTATCAGTGAGCGTGCGTCGAGCGCTGTATTGATGGCGGCAGACGGTGTAACAGCCATGCGTTATTACTTTAATGTACCCACTGCGCTAATGTCGACCATCCCTTTGATGCCAGGTTTTATCCCGTACTTCGTATTGCTGAAAGTGATTTCGATCTGTACCAATCCACTGGCCGGGTCGGCGACTGGCGACACAAAATTGACGCGCCCCATAACTTGCGCGACCGCGCTGCCAGCCTCAAGCTTAATTGCTTTGTTAGCCCCGACTTTAAGGGTATTCGCCTCGCCATGTGGGATAGCGAGGCGGAGAATAGCGGTAGAGGCGTCGACGAGCGAAATAACGGGATCGCCTGGTTTCGCCCATTCCCCGACTTGGGGTGCCAACTTTGTCACGATACCATCCACTGGCGCTGTGATTCGTCGCAGCATGCGTTCTCGCTCGGCCGCTTCAAAGTCCAAGAGTTCACGTTTTTTTTGCTCGATAAGTTGCTCTAGGCGCGCACTAGCTGCTACTTGCTCGGCCTCCAGGCGAAGTATTTCGTCTTTACTTATGGATCCGGTGCTTGCAAAAACAGCCTGCGCATCTTTAAGCAAGGTGGTCAATATTCTGGTCCGTTCACGGGCCGCATAAATTTCACTTTTGTCTTCAAAGATCACTTTTCGTCGGTTGCTTTCGATGACTTGAAGGCTGTCATCCAGCTGGATCAGCACCTGATCGGCTTTAACGGACTGCCCCAATTGAACGCCACGGTGGGTTACCAAGCCTGTTACACCGGCACTTAAGGTGATGTCGTGCAGAGGATAAATCAGACCTGAAAAGGTCCTTGCCTGTATTTCGATGGAGGCGGCAAGCAGGAGTGCTAAACAAGTCAACGATAGGGCGAGGGGTCGACTTGGTAGAAATATCGTTGTGTTCATCGGAGCGTCTCAAGGCCGCGCGTGGCTTGTATTGAAATCACAATTTGATGCTCGCTGAGCAGATTGCCTTTAATGTACTGCAAGGTAGCGACGGCAAGTTCATAGCGCACCTGATTTTCCAGTTGGCGTTGTTGTGCTTCTACTAAGTCGGCGTATCTTTGGATTAGCGTGGATTGTGATCCCATGCCTAATTTGGCACGATGCTCTTCAATGTCGAGAATGCGTTGTCTTAACGTCAGTTCGTCATAGGACAACATAAGCGCCTTGTAGGCAGTAATCACGTCGTCGAGTCGCACCGCAATGTCATTGGTAAACGAATTTTTGATCGCCGCAATATCAAGCTCGGCCTGTGCCAGGCGGTTGATCTGAGCCAGATATTGCTGCCGGGCCTTGCGGTTACCTTGCAGTGGAAATTCAAAATTTAGACCAAGAAACCATTCTGGGTAGGCAGATTGCTCAGCCGCACTGCGAGCTGCTTGCGACTTATTGTCATAGCCGGTGCCGCTGTAGCTGAGCACTAGGTCTGCGACTGGCTTGGTTTGGTTGTGTGCGAAATTTAGTCGGGCTTGGGCCTGATCAAACTTCAGGCGGGCGATTTGATAGGGAGACCACTGATCCAGTGCCCGCTCGGTGTCAACCATAGACACATCGACAGTCGAATCGCGAAGAGTCGGTTTGGTGACTATGGCCATAGACTCCTGCGTCGTCAAGTCCAGGGCTGTGCCAAGTTTACTTTGCGCTTCACGTAAGGCCTGTTGGCTACGCGCATGCTCGATCTGCCTGTTGAGCAGGACGCTTTGCAACTCTAGGAGGGAACTGGCCGTAGCCTTTCCGGCAGCAAGTCTGGCCTCTGCATCGGCAAGTAAGTTACGGGCATTGGACAAGGCTTGCTGACGCAGTGCTACGGATTCCTGGGCGCGGTGAAGTTGCCAATACAGTGTCAGGCCCTCGATACTTGTCTTGAGAGTTTGCTGCGTAAGCTGGTGCAGTGATATCTGGTGCTCGATTTCGGCAACCCGAAGGTCTGTCTCCGTCACTTCTCGGCCCAGATTACGCAATAATGGTTGCTTTAATGTCAGGTTCAGTAATGCGTTGTATTCAGTGTCAAAGGCCGCAGTCTGTGGAATGATGTTGTTGCTTTTACGGGTTAACTTATAACTCGCGGAAACTTCGGCACCTGTTGGTAATTTACTCCTGATACCAAGCTCATCCGTATGGCCATTCTCATCAAGAACGGCGGTCCCAGCGGTAAAGGTATTTTGTAGTCGCTCATCGGCTGTACGCTGCCGACTACGCCCCTCTTGGCGCAAGCTTGAAAATAGGATGGACTCGTAAAGTGCACCCTCTGCTTGTTGCAAATTGCGAGTCACCTCTGTGCTTATCTGGCTGAATTTGATCTCTGCGCTACGAGCGACCAACAGCTGCAAAAAGCCTTGTTGATTGAGTGCAGATACGCTCGGCAATCTCAAATTTGATTTTTCATTGCCCGGTGTTTGAGTGGATTTTGTTGTTAAGGCACTATCCGGCACCGTTTGAGCATTGACTTCAAACCCAATAAGTAATGTCAAGAAAAAGACGCACGAAATCAAAGGCGCTACTTGCCAAGTTAGCCGAGAAATCCATCCATTACGTTTGACGTTCGACCGAAACCAATGGATTTTAGTCATATCGCTTGTTGCTGAATTAGCCTGGCTCCGATCGGTGCCAGGCTATACATTTGCCAGCAAAGCTATACCTAACACAATGTCATGCCATAGCTGTTCTAGATGCAAAATTATTTGCTGGCTGCCGTCTTCTCGTCTTGCAGTTTTACCAAGCGCTCTGTCTGCGCTAGAGAAATCAAGTGCGCGTAAAGGGGGGCCAAATAGCTTTTGCGTTTGATTTCAAGGAAACGCTCGTCAGACAAATTGTTCAGTCGCTCTTCATTGACCACATAGCATCCCGATACATTTTTGACTTTGTCGTTGTCTCGCACCCGCATGTTCAGGGGTGTGAACATATTGTGTTCAGCGAGGAACTTGCAGAAGTCATTGGTCAAAGCGTCCATTTGCTGCAACTCGCCCAAGTACCGCTTGACATTTTCGATAACCTGAGTGGGTTCGCCCTTTTCGTCAAAAAGCGCTGCTCCTTCTGTATCGCTCACCAAATCGCTGGCCTCATCAAGGCAAACCACATACTGATCGTCCTTGCCCGTTGCGGTCAACGCAAAGGGGTAGCGCCGAATGATGGCTGGGACATAAGACGCTTGCCATTTGCCGTCGCCGTCGACGAACAGGTTCTCACCAGCATTTAGCCCCATCAGTGCCACAGGGCGAAACATGTCTTTGTCCTTGTCTTCCAAGAAGACAATAGGGAAAATGGAAGCTGCACGAGCAAACTCATGCATCGTGACGTAGCCAATATGAAACTTAGAGGCAAAAGCAAAACTGGTGATATCTTTGATCTTCTTAGTGGCATGACGATCTTTGTTGACCGGAACTACTTGTTGAAACACGATGGATACTCCTATCATAAAAAATAAATTGTTGATCGAAAGCAACGCCAGTCTTGCAAAGACATGGGCAATGTCAATAATCAGACTGCACTGTAACCGAAGTCACCTCTGGTTGCATGAAAAACTGTGCTGGCTTGGTGTGCCGCAGACGTTGTCTGGCCACGTATTTTGGGTCTTCCATAGACGGACTGCTAACGATATCCAACTTACTTAGTTTGGTGTCGAACTCGCGAGTCTTGGATGTTCTTGCGAGCGTATTCTGGCAAAGAGATGCCGAAGGGTGCCGGGTGTACCAAATTGTCGAACCTACTGGGAGCGACGATGTGCGTGGAACGTAAGAAAAGTCGCGAGTCAGCCGTGTTTGGGTCCGCTTGCAGCTTCCGCGATGGCTTGATGAACCCGCTGCAGCACCTCGCCATGAAAGCCCTCGCCCGCCATCCCGTCATTGCCTTTGGGCCGATCTGTCAGGCTGAAGTTGCCATCGAGGTCCTGTCCCCGCACCAGCATGGCAAACGGCTTGCTGCCGCTGCTTTGCCGCACCTTGGGCGAGACGTAGCGGATGGCCAGCCCGATTCTGGGGATGTCGGTGCGGTTGGCGTCAGAGCCGTGCACGATCCACAAGTGGTGCATCGACATCTCACCGGGCTGCAAGGCCATGGATACCGCCGCTGCTTCATCCAGCGGTACAGCGACCTCCTGGCCGCGGGTGAGCGCGTTGTCGGGGTTGAAGGTGTCGCGTTGCGGTAGCGCCGACCCCTGGTGCGAGCCAGGCAGCACCCGCATGCAGCCGTTCTCGGGTGTGGCTGGGCTCAAGGCCACCCAGGTGGTCAGCACTTCCATCGGCTCCAGTCCCCAGTAGGCGCCGTCCTGGTGCAATGTGATGAAGGTTTTGTCGCCGGGCATTTTGACAAACCACACCGTATTCCAGGCCAGGATGTCCGGCCCCAGCACCTGTTGCACCGCGTCCAGGATGGCCGGTTCACGGGTCAGTTCATCCACCCAGCGGAACGCAAAATGGGTGTCTGAGTTGACCTGCCAGCGCTGGTTGGGCGGCAAGGTCTGCAGCAGTTGCTGGTGGCGTTGATAGAAGTCGAGGTAATGAGCCCGGTAACGCTCGGTGGTTGCGGGGTCGAGCACTGACACCGGGAACACATAGCCCTGGCGGTCGAAGTCCGCCCGGCTGACCTGTTGCGGTTGCATTGCAGGGGACATGGTGGCCTCAGCGTCAGCTTAGATGGTGATCCGGCGCGTCCGCGCCGTCACGGGCCAGAGCTCGGCAGCGCGCCCGTCGCGGACGGCCCAGACCTCGCTGTGCAGGGCCATGGTCGGGCAGATGTGGCGCGGCAAACCATACAGCACGTCGCCCACCTGGTAGTCCTTGTCGCGCGGGGTCTGGATAACCAGGTGTTCTTCACTTTGGATGGTGGCGACCGCGTCCTCCAGGCCAAACAATTGAACCCGTGGGTGGGGCATCTCGGCGGCCACGGCCTTGTGGCCCAGATCCAGACACAGCAGGTCTGGCGCGGGTTTGCTGATGATCCGGGTCACCAGTACCGCCGCGTTTTGCATGTGGTGCTCAGGGCAAACCTTTTCCTGGCCAAAGTCCCACAATACGGTGGTGCCTGCGCCCACCTCGACGTCGGGGTGTTGGGCCATCAGGGCAAATGTGGGGGTGCCACTGGCGATCAGTTTGGGCACCGGCAAACCTTCAGCACGCAGCTGATCCCGCATCGCCCAGACCACGGCAAAGGTGTCTTCAACCTTGCGCGCCAGCACGGTGTTGTCCGGGTTGTGCAAATGGCCGTCGTAGGCGTGCAGGCCGCCCGGCGTGACGACGGGTGTGCGGCAGAGCTGCCGGTACAGCGCCAGTGCCGCTTCGCCCGGGATGATGCCGGTGCGGTTCATGCCGACGTTGAGGTCAACATACAGCGTCAGCACCACACCAGCGGCCACGGCAGCGGCACTCATGGCCTGCAGGTTGGCGGGGTCGTCGACCAGGGTGGCCCAGCGCGTGGCCGGGTAGCGTTGCATCAGGGTAATAAAGCGCGCGATGCCAGGCCCGCTCGGCTGGTGCGCCAGCAGGATGTCCTCCCCCTGCGCTTCGGCTGTCATCTCGGCCTCTGCGATGGTCGAGACCTTGAACTTGTGGATGCCGGCGGCGCGCTTCATGCCAATGATGGGCGCCAACTTGTGGGTCTTGACATGGGGGCGAAGCCGGTTCACATCACCCGCCAGCTCGATCATGCGCTGCAGGTTGTGCTGGATGCGCTCCGGGTAGAGCAGCACTGTTGGGGAGGCAATGCTGCTCGCATTGGAGATTTCGTACCAAGGGGTCATGGCAATCGGCCTTTCAGGGAAGTTGTGTTGTTCGAGGTGGTGAAGGGTGCTACCAGGCTGACCAGCCGCCATCTACCGTCAGATTTTGTCCTGTGATCCAACGGCCCGCCGGGCCGGCAAACAGGGCCACTGCCCCATTGAGGTCGGTGGGGAGGCCAAGCCGACCCAAGGGCACCTGTGTTAGGAAGCGG